>NZ_JBAHUR010000011.1 GCF_036689815.1 Magnetovibrio sp. PR-2
CCGAACACAATGCCAGAACCTTCCGCGAGTAATTTAAGAGGGTCAATCTCAGGCTCTGACATATTTAGATTTATCTGGAGTCCCATCCCAGGGAACACTTCTGAAAACCGATTATCAATATGAGTTGCCGCCTCATTTGCCTTATCTTGGTGCTGATCAGTTGTACCCTTTACAGTTTCAATCAATGCAGATAACGCACTTCCAATATCTGATGCCTTGTCAGATAACTTGGTCTTTATGACTTTTGAAATTGGGCTCAAAATCAACTTCAAAAGTTTTTTGTGATACACGTCAGGCTCTTCCAATGACCCAACTCTTATAGGGGCTGGTAATCGACTTTTAAAAACATTGTCCAACCCAGCAGCATTTCCTTCGCTAGCCCAATCACCCTCCTCAATGGTCTGAGCATTTTCATTTGGTTTCCAAGTTGTTCTCTCTGGCTTATCGCCCTCTCTAAACCACTGCCATCGACTTCTAACTATTCGCAGATTTTCAGGGTTTTCAGGAGGAACAAACTTCCATTCTTCCGCCACATTCCCAATCCCCTCCGGAATATGAATGTCCAATATGATTTCAGTTGGTTCCCTATCCCCAGCTAGCTTACATCGTGCCCCGCGAGGAAGCTGTTTGCCTCCTTGAGCAAGCTCATAGGCATCAAGAACTGTGGACTTCCCTGAATTATTTTTTCCAACTAAGCAGGCAATATCGTTTAGAGGGATTGAAAGTCCATCTGAACCAATACAACCCAGGTTTCGTATTTTCATTTCGACTAGCTTGGAACGCACTTTTCTTCCTCCCAGCGATTATGTCACTAATTAGCTCGATCACACACAGCCGTAACAATCATAAGAGGTGTAAGTGTTTTATCAAACCCTTTTAGAGAGTTTTCTGTATCCAATAGGGTCAGAGTAAATTGATTTAGACCCCATCTTCCCCACTTCAACATCTAATCAATAACACGAGTATGAATACGACCCGCTGCTGGAACAGGTCCATGTTTTGTTGTAGAGCGTGTTGACGTTGGCGTTGTATGTGCTGATATTTTGGTTGTAGGTGTAGAGATTTTGGTTATAGGCGTTCAGCTGGTTTTGCAGTTGGTTCATGCGCATCTGTTGCTGGACTTGTTGAACCATCTGCGCGGTTTTTTGCTCCCCGATTTTGCGGCCCTGTTCGGCGGCTACGACGCCACTGTTGCGAAACTTGGCTTGTTCGCGCAGGGCTTTGGCCAAACCGTAATTGTAAACGGCGAAGGGGATTTCGCCCTTGAACAAGCCGTAGCGCAAATTGCTGAGGCGCTGTTCGACAATTTCTTCGGTGGCCGATGTCGGCATGTCGGCGGTGTTGCGCAGGGCGTGGCACGCGCGAATTGCGCCTTCCAAGGCCTTGACCGCGTGGCCTTCTTCTTCGCTGATGGGCGCGTTGCTCAAGATCATTTCGCGGGTGGGCAGTTCCCCCGGGAGAATGGGCATTTTGCCCTTGAGAACTGCGAATTCCGGGGCATTGAACAGGTCCGCGCAGTGCGCGTTCCCCTTTTGTTGGCTGACTTTCGAAAAGGCGGAATGTGCAGCTAAACAGCCGCTTAACCCCACGCCCGCTGATAGCACCACCAAAATACGAAGAATACCGACTTGCTGAAACATTGGCTCTCAAACCCTCAACACACATCATCTTTAAGTAACGGAAGGACAGAATAAATCAATCACCAGTATGGACAACCATAATAATATATATATCTTGTTACGCGTCTAGTTTGTATGTGTTTCAAGGGGGCAAAAATGCGCACCAAATTTGTAAATATTTTCGGCCTGGTGTTGACCTCTGCGGTCCTGTCGGCGTGTGCTCAATACTCTGTCGGCGGAACGTTTGAAGGCACCGGCCAGCAGTTTTTCGGTGAAGTGACGGTGATGCCCGGTGATATCGGGACCATCAAAATTGAAACCTTGGACGGCAGTGTGGCCTGCGACGGCACCAGCCGGGTGACCAGTCGGGCGTCGCTGATGACGGTGGTCGGTGCGCAAGGCATGGCAACGGCGGAATGTACGGACGGTTCCTCGTTTAAAGTCGATTTCATTCAAACCACAGAAAGCGGCGGCCATGGACAGGGGATTTCGTCGAACGGCTCCATTATCAAGTTGAACTTCAACACATCCAATGCCGTGGTGCGCAGCAGCTTGGAAATGGATCAGCTGGACGCTTTGATCCAGTAAGCCCTTCGCTTAGATGAGATCCGCCAAGATGCGCACGGCGCGGCGTCGAACTTCTTCGGTGATTTCAGATTGGGCGACATTTTTGCCACCGGCATAAATGGCAAGCTCGGTCGTATAGGTTTTGCGAAACCCGCCGCGAATGACCTTTTCGTCTTCGTTGGGGTCATCGATGTTTTTAAGCTTTTCACTGCGGCTAAAGGTAACGCGCTTGCGGCTTTCCTTGAAGGGTTTGACGATGCCGAACGTGACCCGTGCCACCACCATATACGTATTGTCGCGATCAAAGCTGCCGATGATGTGGCCCAGGGCCGCACCGGTTGCGGTGGCGGTGATGATGCCGCGCCGGGTGTCTCCGCCATATGTCGAGCCCAGCACGCCGCCCAACCAAGAATACGCGGCGGCTTGGGAGGATTGAACTTGGCCGCTGTACATGACGTTGACGTCAACCAGCAGGCCAAAGTCATCGGCCGTTGTCGGCGTGTAGCCGTTGGTTTCGTAAGCTGATTTCAAATCGCCGGTGAATTGGGACAAGTCAAACGCTTCGTCGCCGGACGTGTTGCGCGTGCGGACTTTCATTTTGCTGTTGTGATAAAATGAGGCATCCGTGACGAAGTTCCGCTCAATCGCCGAGCCGTACATGATGCCGGTGTCCTCATCCACCACCATGCCCATGCGCGGTTTGTTCGGGCCTAAGCAGCCGGACAATAACAATGCCGTAACGATCACGGCTCCAAGGGCTTTTAGCTTCATCGTTTGACTTCCTTCTTCGGGCCTGCGGGCGAGACGGAGTAGCCCGCCAAGTGGTCGTTCATAAAGTTCATCAGTTGGGAATAATGGACCGAGAAATTCAGGCCTTCGCCATCATTTCGTCCCCACGTGTTCATGCCGACGACACGGTTGCCCAAAAACAACGGCCCACCGGAATTGCCGGGATTGATCGGCGCATCGGTCTGGATGTAGAGGACTTTGTCCCCCGCACCATACGGCAAATTGATGGAATAGTGACGGCGGATGGCGCTAACGACACCGCGTGTGATGGAAAACTCCATCCTTCTGGGATGGCCGATGGCTTCTACGCTGTGTCCGACATCCACAGACTTTCCGGTATAAAAGGCGACGGGGCGCCCGCGCAGCTCCACCTTGACCAAGGCGACATCCAACAAAGCGTCCTTACCCAAAACGGTGCCAAAGGTCTCACGACCGTCATAGGTCTTCATTTCCACAAAGGGGTGATCTTCGACCACATGCCAGTTGGTCATGACCACCGTCGGCGTGACGTAAAAGCCCGTGCCCAATGACCCTGCGCCGGTGTAGATGGCGACGACGCTGTCGAACCGTGGGTCATTGAGTGGCCGGTCGTCGAAGGTGTTGGCATTGACGTTGGCCAAATTGATGTTGCGATCCTTCATCCAAGCTTTGCGGAGCGCGACCGGATTATTGATGGCGACGGCCTGGGAGCGCTTGGTGAGGTAGTCCTTAAACAGGGACGAAAGCTTCACGTCGAGGCTGTCCTTTTCGAAATCATCCACATCTTCTTCGCTGTCGTTGGTGTTGCGGATGGTCTCGCGCCGGGGGTCATAACTGGACACCCGGTAGGCGACTTCAAAACGCCGATCGTCGGTGATGTCGAAATTCGATTTCACATACGTGCGTTTGTGCCGGTCGATGACGTAGGTGGTAACACTCATGGCGCGGGTGGCATGAATTTGAGCCTTGTCGTATTCGTAGCTCAGAAGAATGGGCTCACCCAATCCGCCCGATTTATTGAGCCCCGATTGGTTGAGGTATGACTGCGCCAAGTTGCGATTGGAGGACAGACGTTGGACTTCCGACAGGGAGGAAATGGGATCGTCGGGCGCGACGCTCAATGCTTTTCCGCCATAGCCGAGAAATACAGTGGACGGAACGCCCTTCAAATTCACCACGCGGCGGCGGGCTTTGGCTTGCTGAACGTCGAAGATAAAAGCGAAGCGGGGGCCCGGGGCGTCGAAGTCTAGAATTTGGCCCAGCTCGGCACGCTCAGCTTCCACGGCCAGATCCAAATCCACCGACAGCGGAAAGTCGACGTGCCCCATGCGCAGTAAAGTTTGAGACGTGATCTCGCTCATCCACACCTTGCTGTCGTGGGGCTGCCCATAGACCCGGTCCAGCAGTGAAGCGTCGCCTGCCCGGGCGTTGGCAGGGACCTGCGCTGCGACAAACAGGGCCATCAGTGTAAAAGCGAGGAGGAGGCGCATGCCGGGAATCTCTTCATAGGTGGAACGGGTCTTGTTGGCAATCATGAGTATATATACGCGTTGGTTGTTCTGTCGATAATAAGTTCTCTTTTTGTACGATCCCAAGACGCTGTTCAAGGCATATCAAGGGCTGTTCTCCGGTCCATGTGCGTGCTAAAAGATCGGAGCACTTTTTTGCACCTGTTTTGAACTTGTTTAGGGGGAGTGTCTCCATGTCGACACCCAGTTCTGCACCCGTCATCGGCGTGATCGGCGGCAGTGGTATTTACGAAATCGATGGTCTGGCCAACACCGAATGGCGCAAGGTCGAAAGCTCTTTTGGGGAGCCTTCCGATGAGTTGCTGTTTGGCGAGTTGGACGGCCAAAAGATGGTGTTTTTACCGCGTCACGGACGTGGCCACCGCATTCCCCCATCGGACTTGAACTTCTGCGCCAACATTGACGCCATGAAGCGCGCGGGCGTGACGGAGATTTTGTCCGTGTCCGCGTGCGGTTCGCTTAAAGAAGACCTGCCGCCTGGCAAATTTGTGATCTGCGATCAATTCATCGACCGCACCTTTGCGCGCACCAAAAGCTTCTTCGGCCCCGGTCTTGTGGCACACGTGGCGCTGGGTGATCCCGTTTGCTCCCGTCTGGGCGATGCCTTGGAGGAAGCCGGCAATGAGATCGGTTTGGACTTTCAGCGCGGTGGCACGTACCTCGCCATGGAAGGTCCGCAGTTCTCCACCAAGGCTGAATCGAACTTGTACCGTAGCTGGGGCTGTGACGTCATCGGCATGACCAACATGCCCGAAGCCAAATTGGCCCGCGAAGCCGAGATGTGCTACGCCACCGTTGCCATGGTCACGGACTTCGATTGCTGGCATCCCGACCACGACCACGTCACCGTCGACAGCATTATTAAAACGTTGATGGGCAACGCCGACAAAGGCCGCAACTTGGTTAAAACTGTCGCGCCGAAATTGTCGGGCCGCACGGACACCTGTTCCGAGGGCTGCCAAACCGCACTGGACACCGCCATCATCACCGCACCGGACGCACGCGATCAGGACATGATGCAAAAACTAGACGCCGTCGCCGGACGCGTATTGAAGGGTTAAGGGGAGCTTTAGAATATGAAAGTCAACGGCAAGCCCATGCGCACCATCTGGGTGTCTAGCGATGGCCAAGCGGTGGATATCATCGATCAGACCAAACTTCCGTTCGAATTTGAAACGGTGCGTCTGGAAACGGTTCAAGAAGCCGCGCATGCAATTTTCGACATGCTGGTGCGCGGTGCGCCTTTGATCGGCGCCACGGCAGCGTATGGGTATGCCTTGGGCCTGAAAGCCGATCCGTCCGACGCCAACATGGATAAGGTCTATAAAACCCTTTATGAAGCCCGCCCGACCGCAGTGAACCTGCGCTGGGCCATCGATGAGCAAAAGTCCGTTGTAGCGGGCTTGGCACCGGAAGAGCGCTTTGCCGCAGCCTGGCAGCGGGCCCATGAAATCTCCGACGAAGATGTCGAGATTTGCGCCGCCATCGGTGAAAACGGTAAGACCTTGATCGAAGAAGCCTGGATCAAAGCCGACAAATCCCGTCCGGTGAATATCTTGACCCACTGCAACGCGGGTTGGCTCGCCACCGTGGATTGGGGCACGGCCATCGCCCCCATCTACAAAGCGCACGAAGCCGGCATTCCGGTTCACGTCTGGGTCGATGAAACCCGTCCGCGCAACCAAGGTGCCAGCCTCACCGCGTGGGAGCTCAACCAGCACGGCATTCCGCACACGGTGATTGTGGACAACGCAGGCGGTCACTTGATGCAGCACGGCAAAGTCGATCTGTGCATCGTCGGCACCGACCGCACCACGTTCACAGGGGATGTCTGCAACAAGATCGGCACATACCTGAAAGCCTTGGCCGCGTATGACAACGGCGTGCCGTTTTATGTCGCATTGCCGGGGCCGACCATCGACTGGACCATTCAAAACGGTTTCGACATTCCCATCGAAGAACGCGATGATGCCGAAGTCACACAGATGAACGGCAAGGACATGAACGGCAACGTGGTCAACGTGCGCATCGTGTCCGAAGGCTCCAAAGGTGGCAACCCGGCGTTCGACGTCACACCGCGCCGCTTGGTGACCAAGCTGATCACCGAACAAGGCGTGTGCGACGCGTCCGAAGACGGTTTGCGCAATCTTTATCCGAACGCGCTTGGGGTCTAGTCCATGCAGTTTGTGGATCTGCGTCAAAAAGTCATCAAAACCGCACTTGCTCTAAATTCGACAGGGTTGAGCGCGGGCGCGTCGGGCAATGTGTCGGTGCGCGTGCCCGACAAAGACGGCGGTGGCTTTTTGGTGACGCCGTCGGGGGTGAAGTATCACAAGCTGCGCCCCGAAGATATTGTCTACATGGACTTCGAAGGCAACGTGGTCGAAGGCGACTATGTGCCGTCTTCCGAATGGCGCTTTCACATGGATATCTACAACGGCCGCAACTACGCCAAAGCCATCGTGCATGCCCACCCGCCCTACTGCACCGCGCTGGCGTGTCTCAACAAAGAAATCCCGTCGTTCCACTATATGGTCGCGGTGGCGGGCGGCAAAAGCATCCGGTGCTGCCGTTATGAGCCGTTTGGAACGCCGGAACTGTCCGAGGCGGTCTTAGAGGCCCTAGACGGGCGCCGGGCGTGCTTGATGAGCCACCACGGCATGATCGCTTACGGCGACAACCTGGAAAAGGCTTTGAGCTTGGCGGTCGAAGTCGAAGTCCTGGCCCAGCAATATCAATTGGTCCTGTCCATGGGTGAGCCGGAGCTGTTGTCCGACGACGACATGGAACGGGTCATGCACCAGTTTTGGACCTACGGCGACAACGCCCAAAAGATCGAAAATGAAAAGCGCCGCAAGCCGCGCAAAAAATGGTCGGCCAACATCAGCTACCCGAAGCGCTCAACGTTTTATCGGCGCCCGGATGAGAAAGACGGGCTGTAGACACGTAACGTTCTGGTCCACGCTAATCAGTGCTGCGCGCGCTGGGTTTGTCAAAACAAAAGCCCCCGTCTCTTGCGAGACGGGGGCTTTGTGTTTAACCAAACTCAAGTCAGCCGATTAAAGCTTCTTTTGTTTGTCCAGGTCAGCTTGGTATTGTGATTCATACGGACCGTGGGTGTACTCGTCCAAGCACACGCGGCTCCAGATGCGATGCTTGAGCGCATACAACATGGCGGTCAGGATGATGAGGTACAACAGAACTTTCAGGCCAAGCGCTTTGCGCTCTTCCAATTCCGGTTCTGCAGCCCAAGCCAAGAACGTGGTGATCAACTTTGCTTCTTCTTCCAGGCTGACTTCTGTGCCATCCGGGAACTCTACGCTTTCGCCGTAAAGCGGTTGCGCCATAGCAATGGCGTGACCGGGGAAGTATTCGTTGTAGTTCAAGCCTTCGGGGATCGAGACACCTTCCGGAGCTTCGTCTTTGTAACCCACCAACAGGGAGTACAAGTAGTCCGGACCACCCTTGCGGGCTTTGGTCATGACCGACAGATCCGGCGGAACTGCGCCGTTGGCAGCAGCGGCTGCCTTGTCGTTCGGATACGGAGCAACGATGCGGTCCGACAGACGCGCGGGACGTTCGAACATCTCGCCTTCGTCATCGGGGCCGTCGGTGACTTCGTACTCGGCAGCCAATTCTTTGGCTTCGTCTTCGGTCCAGCCGATGTCGACCAAGTTGCGGTAGGCAACCATGTCCATGGAGTGACAGCCGTTACAGACTTCGAAGAAGATCTGTCCGCCTTTTTTCACATCCTCACGGTCGAACGTACCGAACATGCCTTCCCAGGACCAGTCGATGTCGACGGGTTTCACGGCTCCACCAGCGGCGGTTGCCGAAGTGGCGCTCAGTCCAAGGGCTAAGCCCACGGTTGCTGCAATAAACAGTTTACGCATGGCTTAGTCCTCCTTCGCGCGGCAGTTCTTCGCCACTTCTTCGTAGATCGAGCTCGGCAGAGGCTTGGTTTTTTCGAGTTTACCAAGCAACGGCAAGATGATCAGGAAGTGAGCAAAGTAGTAAGCGGTTGCGATCTGACCCCAGATGAGCATTTCCATGCCCAAGAGCAGATCCGTCGGCGAATGGAAGCCGATGTAGCCCAAGAAGATGCAGTCCAGGAAGAAGATCCAGTACAGCTGCTTGAAGACCGGACGGAACTTACCGGAACGGACTTTGGACGTATCCAACCAAGGCAGCACGAACAGGATCAACACACCTGCGAACATCAACAACACACCACCCAGCTTGCTTTCGACAGCACGCAAGATCGCGTAGAACGGCAAGAAGTACCATTCCGGGACGATGTGCGGCGGCGTCACCATCGGGTTGGCCGGGATGTAGTTGTCCGGCTCACCGAAGAAGTTCGGCGCGTAGAAAACAAAGAACATGTAGAAGATCAGGAAGATGCCCAGACCGAACAAGTCTTTGATGGTGTAGTACGGGTGGAACGGCATCATGTCCTGCGGGGTTTTGATGTCGATACCCAGCGGGTTGTTGGACTTGTGAACGTGCAGCGCCCACAGGTGAACCACAACAACCATGACCAAGACCATCGGCAACAGGTAGTGGAACACGAAGAAGCGGTTGATGGTCGGAAGATCGACCGAGAAACCACCCCAGATCCATGTCACGATGTAGTCACCGACAACCGGGAATGCAGAGAACAGGTTGGTGATAACCGTTGCACCCCAGAAGCTCATTTGGCCCCAAGGCAGAACGTAACCCATAAACGCGGTGGCCATCATCAACAGATAGATGACAACACCAACCATCCACAAGATTTCGCGGGGCGCCTTGTAGGAACCGTAGTACATGCCGCGGAACATGTGGATGTAGACGACGATGAAGAACATCGACGCGCCGTTCATGTGCAGATAGCGCAAGAGCCAACCGTAGTTGACATCGCGCACGATGCGTTCAACCGATGCAAAAGCCACATCAACGTGCGGCTGGTAATGCATGGCCAAGAAAATACCCGTGGCCAACATGATCACCAAAACGATGCCGGCGAGAGAACCGAAGTTCCACCAGTAGTTCAGGTTTTTCGGCGTGGGGTACGAAATTACGTTGTGATCGGCGTAGGAAAAAATCGGTAACCGATCATCGATCCATTGAACCAAGCGGTTCGAATATTGACTGCTACTCATGACCGCTTATCCAATCTTAATCATCAATTCATCAGTAAAGACATACTGAGGAACCGGGAGGTTGAGCGGAGCCGGACCCTTGCGGATGCGGCCGGATGTATCGTAGTGCGAACCGTGGCACGGGCAGTACCAACCGCCGAATTCACCGCGGTCGTCACCGGTTTTTTGACCGGACGGGATGCAGCCCAAGTGGGTGCAAACACCAACGGTGATCAGCCATTCAGGCTTTTGCACACGATCGGCGTCCGTTTGCGGGTCGCGCAGGTCGTCCACAGCCACGGCGCTTGCAGCTTCGATTTCGGCTGCGGTGCGGTGGCGAACGAAGACCGGCTTACCACGCCACATCACGGTGATGGACTGACCAACTTCGATGGAGGACAAGTCCACCTCGGTCGAAGCCAGAGCCAACGTGTCTTTGGCGGGGTTAATGGAGTGAATAAAGGGCCAAGCCGCTGTGGCTACGCCCGCCGCGCCGAGCGCGGTAGTGGATAGCAAAAGGAAGTCACGGCGAGGGCCGTCTACCTCTGGAGTGTTCGTGGGATTATCCGTCATGATGACGCCTTTCCTGACCTTGGTCACAGGCTTTTCACAAGCTCACGGCGGGAAGCTTTTTTTATAGGGGTAGACGTTGAGATCCACCCCTTGGACCGCATTTGCGCTGCCCGTTTAGCCACCCTGCCAAACGTTCAAACGAGCCTGTCAAAGAATAGACCTGCTCGCATTCGGCACACGTATAATGGAAATCCACACTAGAAAAAAGGGAAAATTTTAACTGACTCTAATATAATAAGTTTGCGGTTGCGAAGTGAAACCTGGAAAAGTACCTAAAATCATGAACTTAGCCCAATTTCAGCCCGATATCCCCCAAAACACCGGAACACTTTTACGCATGTGTGCATGCCTCGATATTCACGCTGATATCATCGAGCCCTGCGGGTTTGTCTTCTCAAGTAAGCACTTAAGACGTTCGGGGATGGACTATTTAGACTTAGCTGAGGTCACCCGGCACACGTCTTGGACCGAATTTCGTCAACAAAGACAATTAGATGAGGGGCGCCGAGTGGTGCTTTTGACGACCAAGGCGGATGAGTTATACACAGGTTTCCGATTCCAGCCGGACGATGTGTTGCTTTTGGGCTCCGAAAGCACCGGCGCGCCGGCTTATGTCCACGACGTTGTGGATGCGCGCATCACCATTGCCATGGCCGACAACACCCGCTCGCTCAACATTGCGGTCGCGGCGGCGATGGTGGTGGGGGAAGCTTTGCGCCAAACCCGGGAACTTTAGGTTCTCAGAACGTGATTGAGCCGGTCCAAGCAATCTTCCCGGTTCGGACGGAAGTCCTGTGAACGCCACCAGTCTTTCACGGTGTTCAGTGCCTGGCCGATTTCAGGGCCGTGCAGCCCCCCTAAGTCAATGACGTCTTGGCCGCGCAGCGGGAAGGGCGGGATTTGGGTGGTGATGGCCGTTTCAATCAGCGAGCGCCAGCGCTCTGTGCGGTCCCGGGGTAGGTGAGAGACCAGAGCCAATTCTGCCGCCCAAGCCAAAAGCCCCCGGTCCACAACACTGTCGCTGCCCACATCCATGTGCGCTTGGCGCAATTGGGACTCGCTCATGGTTTCAAAGATTGTGGGGCCCGGCGCGGTCATGGCCAAAAGGTGTTTCTTTTCGCGGTTGGAGAACTTTAGTCGCACCGCGACGGCTTCGACCTCGGCGGGGCTTAAGCCTGGGTCCAGCAGGGCGGCCAAGCGGCGCACGGGATCGATTTCGACGCCGTCGAAACGCACGGCGCGCTCCAACAGCCATTGCAGCATGCGCAGCCGCCCGACGTCACCGGCTTCGGGGAGAATGTGCTCAATCACTTTTTCACCGCGCATCAACGTGATGGTGTCCGCCGGGTGGGGCGCGGTGAGGATGCGAAACAGTTCGCCCCGCACCCGTTCGCCGGACAGTTCAGGCAGGCGGTGGGCCAACTTGCGGCACGCGCGGAGCGCCTTGCCGTTGATGGGCGGCTTGCCGTATTCGGCGTTGAAGCGAAAAAACCTGAGCAGGCGCAAAACGTCTTCTTCGATGCGCTGCTCAGGCTCGCCCACAAATTGCACCTGACCTTTGCCTAAATCGTCCAAACCGTCGTAGGGGTCGTAGACGTTGCCGTCTTCATCACACGACATGGCATTGATGGTGAAGTCGCGGCGCGCGGCGTCTTGGGTCCAATCGTCGGTAAACGCGACCCGCGCTTTGCGCCCGAAGTTTTCGACATCAACACGCAAGGTCGTAATTTCGAAATGATGATTGCCGATGACGGCGGTCACGGTACCGTGCTGGATGCCCGTGGGGATAACGTGAATGCCATCTGCTTCCAATAAGGCTTGAACGTTTTCGGGCTCCAAAGGGGTGGCGATGTCGATGTCTTTTGCGGCGCGCCTCAACACGGCGTCACGCACGCACCCGCCAATGAAGCGCGCCTCAGCGCCCGCTTTGTGAAACGCGTTCATGACGGCCTGTGTTTCGGGCCAGCGCATCCATGGCTGGGGAGCGATCAGTCCTGTGGGTTCCAAGGGGCCGGTCCTGATCTAGTTTTGGGGTTTGGCTTTGTCGGCGGGGACAAACTGTCCGGGGACAATGGTGTCGCCTTCCATGTGTGGAGGCTGATACACGCTGTCTTCGGGGTTCTTCGGACTGAAAAAGACCGAGATCAGCAAGCTCACGACCAAAAGTCCCACCCCTGCCAAGATCAGGCGGAACCAAGGTGTTTTGATGTCGTAGTCTTCGGGCTCGGTGTGGTCGCCCTCAGTGCCTTCGGCTTTGGCCTTGGCGCGGTTGTCGCGGACTTTTTTCGTGACCCAGGCGGTCCAGATCAAATACATGATCGTCGGCAGGGCCAGCGGCAATACATATGTCAAAACGATGCGTAACATCTTTTTTCCTTCGGGCCCCGTTTATGCCGGGGCCTCACTGGGTTGAGTGTGCACCAAGGTTTGGTAGAGGTCCATAATCATCCCTGCCGTGGCGCCCCAGATAAAATAGTCGCGATAGGGCATGGCGTAAAAATAGCGTTTCCCGCCTTCAAACTCACGTTCATGGCGGTGGTGGTTGGCGGGGTCCAATAAAAAGGTCAACGGCACTTCGAAGACTTCGGCCACTTCGTGGGGGTCCGGGGTCAGGTCAAACGTCGGGCGGATCATGGCAACCACGGGCACGACTTCGAAGCCCGTGCGTGTGACGTAGGTGTCCAGGCGTCCGACGATGTCGATGTGCTCGGCAGTGATGCCGACTTCTTCTTCGGTTTCGCGCAAAGCGGTGGCGATGGCGTCAACGTCGCCGGGGTCGACATGACCGCCGGGGAAACTCACTTGACCGGGGTGATGCTCCAGATGGTCCGTGCGCCGGGTCAATAGCAACGTCACGCCTTCGTCGCGTTCAACCAGACCGACCAAGACGGCGGCCGGTTTTAAGGGCTTGTCGGGACGGTAGTCGGGGTTGAGATCGTGATCGCCGCGTTCAGGTGAACGTTCGGACGTGGATAACCGTTCAACGATCCAGTTGCGATCGATATTTATCGCCAAGGGCAGGGCTCCATATATGTTACGCGTCAGTTTCGCGCATGGACCCCAGTGGAAAAAAAGAGCCGGAACTCCACACGCCGAAAATCAGTTCGTCATCTAAATCCATTTCCACGCCGTGTTCGACCAGTTCGTAATAAACGGACCGTTCAAGGCGGGCCTCAATGTTGCCGGGCAAAACCACGTATGGGGTCATTTCCCCCGTGAGCGGCGACGGCTTCATTAAGATCGGACTATTTTCGGACACTGTGACCATTTTGTCCACGTTGGTGCAAAAGCTGATGGTTGTTTCTTCGCCTGCGCCGCTGGTGAACATCTCGGTGATGACGAACGGGCTGTCTTCGACTTCAATGCAGCCCATTTCGGTGGGCGTCACCAGCCAGTATGACCCGTCGTCGGCGCGCAAAAGTGTGGATGCGAACAGGCACACCATTTCTTTGCGGTTGATTGCGGTACCGTTGTAAAACCAAGCCCCGGACCGGTCGATGTGGATGTCCAATTCGCCACAGTAGTTGCGTCCTTCCAAAGGAACCGGAAGGTCCAGTGGCGGTTCGCTGATTTGTGCGGTTGTCGGAAATTCACCTGTGTTGAGTGCGCTTCTACCCATAAGCTTTCGTCGCCCCTGTTATTCGTGGGTCCCCTGAATATCCCCATCATCAGTGAAGATATAGGTACGCCTCTTAGGCGAATACAAAAGAAAAAAGTCAAAAAATCGATATTTTTTTTGTCACGGAGCTTCGCTGACATCTTCCCAATCGGGGGTGTGGCGCATCCACTCCACCAGATAATCGACAAAGGCGCGCACTTTGGGCGATAAGTTGCGGCTGGACGGATAGACTGCGTAAATCCCCAAGGGATCGGTCGAATAGTCTTCCAGCGCGGTTTCCAATTCTCCCTTACGCAGGGCATTGCTGACGATGAAGGCGGGACCGTAAAAAATGCCGATGCCTTGTTGGGCGGCGGCGCGGATCACCACGTCGTTGTTGGTGGTGAGGTTGCCGTGCATCTTCACACTGAGCGGTTTCCCCTTGTCTTGGAAGTGCCATTCACCCGGTGTGGAGAGAAACGAATAGATGATGCCCGTGTGTTCAGACAGCTCGGACGGATGGTTGGGCTTGCCGCGTCTTTCCCAATAACTGGGGGCGGCGCACAGGGTGATGTTGACCGGGGCCAAACGGCGCGCGATCAGGCTGGAATCTTTAAGTTTCGAAATGCGAATCGCCAGATCAAAGCCTTCGTCCACCAAATTCACCAAACGGTCGGAAAATTCGATGTCCAATTCGACCAGAGGATAGCGTTCGACAAAACACGCCAGGGCATTTGACAGGTGCATGGCGCCAAAGGTATGCGGCGCGCTGATGCGCAGCTTGCCACGGGGCTCAGCCGTGGACGGCGAAACGGCGTCTTCGGCGTCTTCCAAATCCTCCAGGATTTGTCGCGCACGATCGACATAGATGCGCCCCTCATCCGTCAAGTTGAGCTTGCGCGTGGTCCGGTGCAATAGACGCACGTTCAAATGGTCTTCCAAGGCTGCGACTTGTTTCGACAAGGTCGCCTTGGATGTCCCCAATGCGCGCGCGGCCCCGGAAAAGCTGCCTTTATCCACGGTGGTGATAAAGGCCCGCATGGCGGAGAATGTATCCATGGTATCTGTTTCCTATTTTGAAACAGTATTGTGCCTTTTGTGTGGATTGTCCATATCTAGGTGACCGCTTATCTTGTAGGTTAAGACAACGCCTGAAAGGAGAGCGCTATGATCACCGTATCGACCTTGAACGATTTTGGACACCAAGACCACGGCTGGCTCAAAGCCGTGCACCATTTCAGCTTTGCCGATTACTTCGACCCCGATCGCATGGGCTTTGGTCCCTTGCGCGTGTGGAACGATGATCAAATCAAGGGTGGCACGGGCTTTCCCCTTCATCCTCACCGGGACATGGAAATCGTCACCTACATCCGCAAAGGCGCGGTTAGTCATGAAGACAACTTGGGCAACCAAGGCCGAACGGCGGCGGGCCAAGTCCAGGTCATGAGCGCGGGCACCGGCATTCGCCACTCGGAATACAATATGGAAGACGAAGATTTGGATCTGTTTCAAATCTGGGTGCACCCCAACAAACAAGGCCACGCGCCGCGTTGGGACCAGCGGGACTTCGACCGTCATCACGCCTCTCACGGATTTGTGACGCTGGTGTCCGGGCGCGGTGGGCAAGAACTGGACGGGGCACTGTTCATTCATGCCGACGCTGCGTTCAAGGCTGCTATTTTAGAAGACGGTGAAGAAACCGAGGTCTCCCTGGAAGACGGTCGCTTAGCCTATGTGGTTCCGGCGCGGGGCAGCATTGAAATCAACGGCGTGAAGGTGCCCGAGCGGGGCTCGGCCGCGATCAGTGCCGAGACGCTTCTGCACATCAAAGCCAAGGGTGAGGTCGAAGTGGTTTTGTTCGATTTGCCGTCACAATAAAGCGTCAGATTTGCCTGCTTTCGGTCCGGGTTGGTGGTATGCTCTCGCCAACCCGGATTTGTTTTGATGAAACGAAGGATCAAGCCCAAATGAAAGCTGAAGTGAAGTGGCTGGGAAAACGTGCCTTTGAAGGAACACCCGACAGCGGCCACAGTGTGATTATGGACAGCTCGCCGGACTTCGGTGGGGAAGATCGCGGTGTGCGCCCGATGGAATTGATGATGATGGGCATGGGCGGATGCACGTCCATCGATGTGATGAACATCTTGGAAAAATCCCGCCAAGACGTGACCGACTGCGTCGCTGAAATCACGGCGGAACGGGCCGACACCGAACCCAAAGTCTTTGTCAAAATGCATGTGCATTTTAAAGTCACGGGCCGGGGAATTGACCCCAAGCGTGTTGAGCGCGCCATTGCGTTGTCGGCGGAAAAATACTGCTCGGCCTCGATCATGTTGAGCAAAACTGCGGAGATTACCCATGACTTCGAAATTATCGAAGCCGACTAAGGTTCTGGGTGCGCTCGCACTGGTGGTGGGGCTGGTGGGCTGTGAGGCCATGGGCCCCACAGAAAATCCGTTTGAGCGCAAGTTCCAGTGGTTCTCTTATCTAGAGGGTGAAGACTTTCAAAATACCTGTGCCGCCCTCCCGTCTAGCCGATATCGCATGGTCTACAACGGGGTCTACACGGAACAAATACGCACCTATGATTTGGATGGTGAAGGCGCGATGCGTATTCAAGTCATTGGCGGCGAAAATTTGCGAGAGCTGGAGCTCTCGTCTCCTTCCGACCTCTTGAACCCTTGGCGCGGGAAAACGGTGAACTTCCAACTGGACGCGGATGAGGTCACGGCCATTGTGGACGCGTTGGACCAAGACGGCGTTTTCGGACCACCTGCGGACGGTTTGGAGCTGTCGTCGAAGGGGTTCTTTTGGACCATCGCGGCGTGTCATGGGGGGCAGTATCGCTTCACCGGCGTGACGTGGCCCTCAGCCCAGTGGGATGCGCTTCGCTTCGATGATGTCTTATTTGACGTTGACCTCTCACAAATCCCTGTGAATCCCCCCCGCAAAACCGATTTGCGCCGTGATCTCGGCACAGGTGTCAATGAAGCTTCTGACATCGAATTTCACACCAAAGTGGGAAAGCGTGGCTTAGTGAAGCTGTCGGACCTGTTCCAATAGGACTTGGCTGTCGGCGGTCAAAGCCGTTACACTCAAAACAACGTCAACCGTTCAACCAGAAATTAGGTGAACCTCAATGCCCTACGTGATGAAAAATGCAGAAGGCCGCATCATCGCCGTTCTGAGTGAAGAAGCCGAAGGCTCTGAATTTATCAGTGCCAATGACCGTCAGCTTGGGTCTTTTTTGTCCCAAGAGAGCCCGGAGAAACGCGCACAACGCGAATTGATGGAATCGGACATGGGTCTGATTCGTGTGTTCGAGGATTTGGTGAACGTCCTCATTGAGCGCGGTGTCATCATGTTCAACGATTTCCCCGAAGCCGCGCAGAACAAATTGTTGGCACGCAGTGGCTTGCGCAAAGAATTTTCTTATGTGGATGAATTATTCAATCCCGAAGAAGAAGAATTTTTGCCGCCCCCGGATGATGAGGGCGACGGGTTCTTATAGGATTTATTTCAGTTAAGTGTCAGCTTCTTGTCAGGTTCGTTACGCTCATTCAAAACTACGCCTTACTAAATCTTAGAAAACGCGCACATCTTCAATACGTTATTTCCAAAAATTGTGATGGCTGGGTAGGTTGACCCGGGCTCGTGGCATTTGGCATTATCCCCTTTGGCGCCTGTTGCAACCTTAAGCTCTGATCGAAACCACAATGCAAATTCACCGCTTCCTTAAAGAACTCAACGTTTCTTGGGACCAAGCCTATCACTTGTTGATCGCCACGCCCCATTCGCCGTATCTGCGTCGTCACCGCGTCAGTTACATCATTGGGCGTGTTCAGTTGGTGTCTTTCTTGTTTGCGATTTTTATTCCGCTCTGGTCAATCATTGACTTCTTCGTCTTCCCCTATCCCCAATGGGTGATGTTGACGGGCATGCGGCTTGTTTCGGGCGGCGTGTTTTTGTTGCTGGCTTGGCCATGGAAGATCGAGCCTTCGGCGCGCAATGCCTTTGGTATGATGGTGGTCATGTTGTTGGGCCCGCCGGTGTTTTATCTGGCGACGCTGCCCATGTTCAACACCGTCGAGCTGTCCATGATGGGGCAAATCGTCTATCAGCTTTATGCTTTGCTGCCGTTCATCGTGTTGGCGGGTTTGAGCGTCTTTCCGCTCACCGTGGTTGAAACGCTGCTGTTCGGCATTCCGTTTTTACTGCTGACGGCCTATGGCGCGTCCCTGAGTGAGACATTTTCGTGGGACACTTACATCGGCACGCTTTGGCTGGCGATGCTGATTTTGGCGGTGTCTCTGTTTGCCGGCATTTCTCAGCTGCGCTACATGATCACACTGGTGGCGCAATCGAGCCTCGATCCGCTGACGGGGTGCTTTACGCGGCGAAGCGGTTCGGAAATCATCGATATGCAGTTCCGCGTGTCGATCCGCCAACATGCTTCGTTCACCATCATTTTCTTCGATCTGGATCACTTTAAATCCATCAACGACACCTACGGCCACGACGAAGGCGACAAGACTTTGGTGATGTTTGCGTCGAACTTGCAGAGTTTATTGCGTGGTTCGGACGTCATCGTGCGCTGGGGCGGCGAAGAATTTTTGGCTGTTCTGCCCAACACCGATATGGAGGGCACCCGCCTGGTGGTGCAACGCATTGTCGACAATTGGTTGGGCGAACGCCCCGACGATCACAAGCTCACCGCCAGCATTGGTGTGGCCGAGCGCACCGCCGACGGCCTGGAAGATTGGCCCGAATTGGTGGAGCTGTCGGACAAACGCATGTATGAAGCCAAGAAAACCGGCCGTGCCCGTGCCTTGATGCCGGGCGATGAGATCATCGCAGATGAAAACGTCGTGCTGCCGCCGTCGGGACGCTAAGTCGCCGGATCACGTTTAGCGGTTCGTGTCGAGGTGCTTTCGTATTTTTTCCAAAGTGGGCAAAGTGCTTTTGAGCTCTGATTGCGGCACGACCGATGACAGCTCGGCGATCAACGGTGCTAGGCGTTGCACACAGAGGCTGCGCATGGCGTGGCCTTCTTCGGTGATGCTAACCAGCTTCCCGCGACCGTCGTTCGGGTCTTGGCCGACCTTTACAAAACCACGTGCCTCCAATTTCTGAACGGTATTCGTCATAGCGCCTTTGGTGAGTTGGAAGGCGGTGGCGAGGCGCAGGGGGCTCCATTCCCCCCCAAGACGCACCAAATGGTTCAGGACTGCGAACTGCGACATGCGAAGGTCGTCGGGAAGGTTGCGTTCCAACTGGTTTCGCGCCAGCTGTTCGATGATTCCCACTTCGGTGAGCAGGCGGAATATGTCCGGGTCTTGGGGTGTCTTCGTCAAAGAAAATTACCTTAGTCGTTCGGTAAGGGACCAGCGTGGTGCCGGACCAACGGGCTTTGCGTAGCCAAGCCGTGCAAGCATTTGAACGGTTTGTCCTGGCTTTTCGGTGAGAAGCGCATGGGCCTTGGCATAATGGACTTTCATTTCGGGGTATTCCTGTAACGCTTGGCTCATGGGCTGCATGGCTAGATTAGCATTCGTTGCCGCCAGGGCCAAACGCATGTATGCGCGACCGGCCAGGATTTGGTCTGTGCGGGTATTGTCGGCGGTGTTGATCCAGGCAAATCCCATCGACGACATTGCGGCTTCTGCCGTTATGTCGAGGGCAGATTGAAACGCGCTGGAATTTGGATCGGTAAGACTTTCGCGCGAAAGAACCCCAAACACACCAAGTGTGTCGAGCAAGGGGCCGCCTAAGCTGATGCCGTCAGGGTTGGCTTCGATTTCAGCGCGTCCGATTCTCATGAGTTTGACGCTTTCCATGTGAGCCGCAGGGGTTTTCATTTCGGCAAACATGGCATCGCGGGTCAGGGTTCTGAGGCTTTGTAAAAGTGGCTCATCCTGAATTGCTGCAATCAGCACACCCGTCGAGGCAGATCTGCGCAACGCCTTAAGTGCCTCTGTGGAGATGGCTTTGTGCGTATCGTATACATTGCGATTGGTGTGGCGCTTCAAAATGGCACCAAACAACGGGTCCGGGGATAGCGCGGGTGTTTTATGCAAGGACAAGCGTGCGATTGGCCGCTGGTCGAGAACCTCACTGTTTTCGCCTTCGGGAAACAGTGAGATGTCCGCCGTGTAGCCTTGTTCCCGCGCAGCCAAAACAAAACCTTCCAAAAAGCAGCCCAAGCCGATCACGATTTGGCGGCTAAAGGGGTCCGTTGCGGGAAGAAGCCGGTCGAGATCGCAGCTCAATACGGCCTCTGTCTCACTTTTTAGATCAACCAGCCACGGCTGGCGGTTGTGAGGATTGGGGGCCAAAATCGCATAGGACAGCGAGCGGCGCATGGGATCGGGGTAGAGCTTTCCGGCGTCTTCCCAAGCTTGAAGAACATCAGATGGGGCGCGGGTCGCGGCAAAGCCGAGGCCGCCGGCAGCAACGATGACACTGGCAGATCCTGCGATTTTCAAAAATTTTCGTCTGTTCATGATGGCCCACTCCTGTCGATGAATAAGGTTTAGCATTAAACTAAATATATAGTTCAATATTAAACCAGTCAACGGATTCTTTTTATCCCATAGGTGGGCGGGCGTTGATCTATTCAGCGATGCCTTTGTATTTCGACAAGCTCTGCATAGCCTCTGCATTTCGGCTTTCAAAAAAATTCTTATAAGCCATATCGACTTTGAGGATGTGGTTATACCACCAGTCGATCAGATACGCGTAAGCCTCTGCGCCATCCCACTTGGAAGGGGCGCTATCTTGCATGTCTTTTTGCTGCGCAACCCAACGTCTAAATTCATCGTGTTTCGACTTATGGTCTTTAAACGCTGGATAATCCATCGATAACATGGTGGCTTCTTCGGAATTAAAATGGACGTTTATATAGTGTCTTAGATCGTCGAAGATGTTGGTTATTGTTTCGTGGGAATTGCGTTGGAAGATAGCCTCATGAAGTTTCGAAATTGTAGAGAGAAGCACGCGATGGTCTTCATCCCAGACCTCGACCCCCACGGTCATAGATGGCAGCCATGAAACTGTTTTCGTGACTTCACGGGTATGGCTTTCACGTGTCAGTAGTTCCTCGTCATTGCTTGTGGGCAAGGTGAACGTCACTTTCGTTCCATGGCCCACTTCACTTTCCACGAAAAAGCTACCCCCCTGAATTTCAGCAAAGCCCTTGCTCAGGGGAAGCCCAAGCCCTGTGCCTTCATGGGATCGTCCTTTTGCTCTTTCGACTTGTCTGAAAGGTTCCAGTGCACGTTCTAATTCCTGTGCATTCATGCCAATGCCAGTGTCGGTCACTTGTACGCAGAGCATGCCATCCGCAATGTCTGCGGACACCTTCACGGTGCCGCCTTCGGGTGTAAATTTAATTGAATTGGTCAGCAGGTTTATGAGGATTTGTTTGGTGATCATCTCATCGGCGAGAATCATGGGAAGTTCGGCTGATACCTCTGATGTAACGGTTACGTTTTGCTGATTGGCCCGGCCCTTGACCAATGTCATCGCCGCCTCAACTAAGTCGATGAGGGATGCCAAATTGAGGTTCGGCTTGAATTCACCAGCTTCTATCTTCGACAAATCCAGAACTTGATTGATCAAGCTCAAAAGATGCTTGCCGCTTTCGTTGATGTCTGCTGAATATTCGGAATAATTGGCCGGTTGTATCGGACCCAGAACTTCATTTCTCATCATGTCCGAGAATCCGATAATGGCGTTTAACGGGGTCCTGAGTTCATGGCTCATGTTCGCCAAAAACACCGACTTTGCCCGGCTGTGCAACTCGGCGTCTTCTTTTTCTCTTAGCAATTTTTTACGATTGCTG
The DNA here is from genome assembly GCF_036689815.1 of Magnetovibrio sp. PR-2. Lineage (NCBI taxonomy): Bacteria > Pseudomonadati > Pseudomonadota > Alphaproteobacteria > Rhodospirillales > Magnetovibrionaceae > Magnetovibrio > Magnetovibrio massiliensis. The sequence continues at coordinate 21,618 of NZ_JBAHUR010000011.1, forward strand.
ATGTCAACGAGTGTCCCCACGAGCCGAACCGGCGTGTCATCTTCGTTAACGGCAAAGCCCCGGGCGAGAACCGTCACGCACGAGCCGTTCTTATGGCGCATCTGGAATTCGGTATCAAAAGTATCGGAAACCGCATTCAGATAATTGCGCACCTCTTGCATGACACGATCTTTATCATCGGGATTTACCAGTTGTTCCCAGGTGTCTAAGGATGGGCGCAGTTCATCAGAGCTATACCCCAACATGCCAGCCCAACGTGGAGAGTAATAGACGTGATTGTTTGTGAGGTTCCAGTCCCACAAACCATCATTGGCCCCCTGCATGGCCAAAGAAAATCGCTCTTCACTTCTTGATAACTCTTCAAGAAGTCGATCCTTTTCCTTGGCGCGTTTGATGATTTGGCGTTGTGTTTCAAAGACAAAAAGGATCACAAGTCCGAATACGAACCCCAACAAAAGGCCGAGCGCGCCCGGAATGTCGTATTCTCGAAGCGGTAATTCTCCACTGTGTTGGAGTGTCGCAACACCGGCGACGAACACCATGCCCAAAATTGAGCTTAGGACCAGTTTCCCCGCGTTACGAGCTGCTACGCTGCGAACCTTTTGAAAAGCGTTCATAATTATCCCAGCTAGAGGATAGATCGTACACGGTGCTGAAAGCCCTCGGTGACGATCTCGAATGGTTGTGGCATTTATATATCAATCGTTCCCACCCACCATCAGAGGTGAGCGGGTCTATCAATTTTGGGAGGGGTATGTCCCTCTTCTTCTTCCACTCATAAATTCGAATGAGTTTATATGACATATCCATAACGAAGGTAGTAATATGTGCGCACACAGATGTTGGGTTGGCGCCAAAACAAAAGTGCGGCCAACTCGACAGCTGGCCGCACTTTAAAATTGGCCGAGGCCACAACGTCAGTATTTTATTCAGCCGCTTTGGCCTGGGGTTCCAGCGGGCTCCAACGCAAGACGGGTTTGCGCGCTGCCGCCGTTTCGTCCAAACGCCGGCGCGGGGTGAGCACAGGGGCGTTTTTAAACATGTCCGCTTCACCCGCTTTGGCCTTAGCCGTCAGTTCGCGCAAGGTGTGGATGTAGAGGTCTAGTGTTTCTTTGGACTCGCTTTCGGTGGGTTCCATCAGCAACGCGCCGTGCACCACCAGCGGGAAGTACATGGTCATGGGGTGGAAACCCTCGTCGATCATGGCCTTGGCAAAGTCCAAAGTGGTGACGCCTGTGTCTTTCAAGAACGCATCGTCGAACAGAACTTCGTGCATGCACATGCCGTCGAACGACACGCTCATGATGTCTTGCAGTTCTGCGCGCAGGTAGTTGGCGTTCAACACGGCATCGGTCGAGGCCTGACGCAATCCGTCCGCACCGTGGCTCAACATAAAGGCCAGCGCGCGAATGAACACACCCATTTGGCCGTGGTTGCCCTTGAGCCGCCCAAATGGTTTGGCGTCCGAGTCCGCCTCGTGCTCAACCATATTGTAGCCGTCTTCGTCGTGGATGACGTACGGCACGGGGGCAAAGGGGGCCAAGGCTTCGGACAGCACCACCGGACCGGCACCCGGACCACCGCCGCCGTGGGGGGTGGAGAAGGTCTTGTGCAGGTTCAAGTGCATGCAGTCGATGCCCAAATCCCCCGGTCGCACGCGCCCGACGATGGCGTTGAAGTTTGCGCCGTCGCAATAGAAATAACCGCCTGCATCGTGAATGGCTTCGGCGATTTCGATCACGTCATTTTCAAACAAACCACAGGTGTTGGGGTTGGTGAGCATGATACCCGCCACGTCGTCGCCCAGCTTGGCTTTGAACGCTTCGATGTCCACGCGGCCTTGTTCGGTGGCGGGGATGGAATCGACGCTAAACCCACACGCAGCTGCGGTGGCGGGGTTGGTGCCGTGGGCACTTTCGGGAACCAAGACACGTTTGCGGGTGTCGGCTTCGCCGCGGTCTTGGATGGCGGCTTTGATGGCCATCATACCGCACAGCTCACCATGCGCACCCGCAGCCGGGCTCATGGCCACGGCGGGCATGCCGCACATGACTTTGATCCAGTGCGCCAAGGTGTCGATGAGTTCCAACGCACCTTGCACGGTGCTGATGGGTTGCAGCGGGTGAAGATCGCCCAGCCCCGCCATGCGCGCGACCTTTTCATTGACGCGCGGATTGTGCTTCATGGTGCACGAGCCCAGCGGATAAAAACCGGAATCAATGCCGTAGTTTTTTTGGCTCAAACGGGTGTAGTGGCGCACCACTTGCGGTTCGGACAAACCGGGCCAGCCGACGGTGTCTTTGCGGCGCAAACCGCCTAAGCGGTCATCGCTGACGTGCACGTCTTCGAAGTCCACGCCCGTGCGGCCATCTTCGCCCATTTCGAAAATGAGCGGTTCGGCGAACTCCAAACCCTTGGAGCCGGAAATGGTTTGGGTTGCGGGCGCTTGGCTACCGCCTTGGGGGACGTTCGAGCGACCTTGCGATTGATCAGCCATTAGAGAACCTCCTTCAATGCGGAAACAAGCGTGTCCATATCCGCGTCCGAGTTGGTTTCGGTGCAAGCGACGATCATCATGTTGGCGAAGTCGTCACGGTCAGGGAACAGGCGTTGCAGCGGTATGCCACCCAAGATGCCCTTTTGCGCCAAAGCTTCGACGACGTCAGAGGCGTCTTTGGACAGCTTCACCGTGAATTCGTTGAAGAACGTTTCGTTCATCACCTCGACACCGTCGATGGCCGCTAACTGGTCGGCTAACTTACAGGCGTTGGCATGATTGACCCGGGCCAGACGATTGAGGCCGCCTTCCCCCAATAGCGATGCGTGGATGGTAAAGGCCAACGCGCACAGACCTGAGTTGGTGCAAATGTTCGACGTGGCCTTTTCCCGGCGAATGTGTTGTTCGCGGGTCGATAGGGTCAAGACCCAGCCGCGCTGGCCTTCGACGTCCAAAGTTTCACCCGCCACACGCCCCGGCATTTGCCGCACGAGTTTTGAGCGCGTGGCGAACAAGCCGACATAAGGCCCGCCGTAGCTCAGCGCATTGCCGATGGATTGGCCTTCCGCAGCGACGATGTCCGCACCTTGGTTGCCTGGGGCTTCCAACAGACCCAGTGAAACAACCTCCGTCGTCACCGCCACCAACAGCGCGCCTTTTTTATGGGCCGCTTCGGCGATGGGGCGTAGATCAATGACGCGCCCGAACACGTCCGGGGTTTGCACCACAACGCACGAAGTCTTGTCATCAATCAGATCAATGACGCTTTCAGGTAGGGCCGGATGGGTCGGGTCTGAATCCGGGTGGACCAATTCGATGTCTAAGAACTTTGCGCTGGTCTTGGTCACGTCGAAATAATGCGGATGCAGACCGCCTGCCAACACTGCGCGATTGCGCCGCGTGGCGCGACCCGCCATCAACACGGCTTCGGCCGTGGCCGTTGCCCCGTCGTACATGGACGCGTTGGACACTTCCATGCCCGTCAGCATGGCGACCTGGGTTTGGAATTCGTACAGATATTGCAGCGTGCCTTGAGAGACCTCTGGCTGGTAGGGGGTATACGCTGTCAAGAACTCACCGCGCTGGATCATGTAGTCCACACTGGACGGCACATGGTGGCGATAAGCCCCTGCACCCAAAAACGTCGGGGCGCATCCGGGGGAAAGGTTCTTGGTGGCGAAGTTGGAGAACGTCTTTTCAACGTCCATCTCACCCGCATAGGACGGCAGGTCCACGGGCTCGGCCAGCAAGGCCTTGGCAGGTACATCGCAGTAGAGATCTTCGACCGTATCCGCGCCGATGCTTTTGAGCATGGCTTGGCGGTCTTCGTCAGTGTGCGGCAAATAACGCATCACGAATTCCTTGTTTAAGTATGGGAGAGCTTAGTCGAGCCCGTCCACGTAGGCTTTGTATTCGGCTTCATTTTTCAAACCGTCCAGTTGAGAGGGCTCGGACATTTTGATTTTGAAAAACCAGCCGTCACCTCCCGTGTCGCCGGACACGGCTGCCGGGTCGTCAGCGATGGCCCCGTTGCCGTCGACCACATCCCCCGCCACGGGGGCGTAGACTTCGGACGCGGCTTTGACGGATTCCACAACAGCCGCTTCTTCACCTTGCATGACGGTGCGGCCGGCTTCGGGAACTTCGATGAAGACGAGATCGCCCAGTTGCTGTAGCGCATAATCCGTGATGCCCACGGTGGCGACGTCACCGTCAACGCTGATCCATTCATGATCGTCCGTAAAAAGTACACTCATTGTTTTGGTCCCTTAGTCTCAAAGAAAATTAGGTTTTATAGCTTTTGTCGGTGAACGGCATTTTGACGACTTTGGCCGCCAACGCTTTGCCGCGCACAATCAAGTTCACAGGCGTGCCGGGCTCGGCAAATGCGGTTTGCACATAGCCCATGGCGACCGGGCCGCCCACCGACGGGCCGAAGCCGCCGCTGGTGATGGTGCCAATGGTGTTGCCGTCGGTGTCTTGGACCTCTGTGCCTTCGCGGGCCGGGGCACGGCCTTCGGGCAGGATGCCGACGCGCAAACGTTCGGTGCCGTCGTTCAACTGGCTCATGAGGATGTCATAGCCCGGAAAGCCGCCTTGTTCGCGGCGGCGCTTGTTCACCACCCATTTGAGATCGGCCTCAATCGGCGTGGTTTCGGTGGTGATGTCGTGACCGTAGAGGCATAGGCCTGCTTCCAAACGCAGGCTGTCGCGCGATCCCAGTCCAGCGGCTTCGACTTCGGGCTGACCCAGTAAGAGCTTCGCGAAATCTTCGGCCTGGTCGGACGGCACTGAGATTTCAAAACCGTCCTCGCCGGTGTAGCCCGACCGGGTGACGAAGCACTCAATCCCTTGGATGGATACGACCCGGAAGTTCATGAACTTCATGTCTTCGGTATCGGGCGCCAAGCGTGCCAAAACGTCGCCCGCTTTGGGGCCTTGAAGCGCCAACAGCGCGCGGTCGGTGAGGATTTGCAGATCGGCTTTGCCGGCCGTGCCCGCTTCGATGTGGGCGAAGTCTTGGTCTTTACAGGCTGCGTTGACGACCAGATACAGACCGCCTTCGATGCGCGTGGCCATCAAGTCGTCCAGGATGCCGCCTTGGTCGTTGAGCAACACGGTGTAGCGGGTTTTGCCCTCGGCCATGACTTGATAGTCGCCGGGCACCAGGGTTTCGAACGCTTCGATGGCGTTCTCACCTTTCAAGAACGCTTGGCCCATATGTGACACGTCGAACAGGGCAGCGCCTTCGCGGGTGTGCAGATGTTCTTTGAGAATTCCGGCTGGATATTGCACAGGCATGTCATAGCCCGCAAACGGGACCATCTTGGCGCCCAGTTCGCGATGCAAGGCATCCAACGGTGTTTTGTGTAGATCTGACATACTCAGGTCCCTTTTACAGTAGCTGGCAGTCACCAAACCCACATGGGTAAAAGTGCTGCCCCACTCTGTCTTGGAACCTGAAAGATTCCCCGAAAAGCTCGGGTTACATCTTCGGTGAGAAATCGGTTCTCCGACTTCTGCTTTCCAGAGCCTCGTCGCCATCACGGTCCGTTTGCCTGAGAGATTCCGGGGCGGTTGCTCCTTCGGCGCTGCCAATTAAACGCGGCAGTCTCTCCCGTGGCGGCATAAATCGAGGTAACCAGTATTCGATTTTATCGCATAGCCCAGTTCGACCAGGCTGGCTTCATTGTATTGATCATACCCTCAACGTCAATGGGGGCTATCCACAGGTGGGTGGTTCAGCCCTCAATTCAAGGGAAATCAACGGTTTTTGAGCTGGTATTGAAGCTCGTCGCGGGTGAGCTTGAGACCTAGGTAGAATCGGTACGTTTGTCCCGTTTCTCCGGGTTTCAGCGCCAACGTAACTTCGTAGGGTTCGGTCCGTTGCCAAGCCAAACGCGGAACAGATGCGGTATAGGTCAAATCAACGCTGAAGGTATCGCGTTTGATGATGTTTTTGGACGAATCGGTCAATGCAATGAAGTATTCAAAGCTGGATTTGCCCTTGGCGTTGGCCGGGCCACGTTCAGACAGGATTTGGGGGGCAATCAAAACTGTGAGTTCAGCACTGCCGTCGTCTTCGTATTCATACTGGCAGGCGCCACCGAAACCGGTCATTTGCTCTTCATGCACGACATCGATGATGTCGCGGCCATTGCCGGGACGAAAGCGCGTGAGTTTTTCCGCACCACCCAAGATGCGGATTTCCGGACACGGCGGCGGCGGGCCTTCATCGGTAGCGCACGCAGCCAAGCCGAGAGCCATCAGCCCCAGTAAGCCAGCTTCTATGGTGCGTGTGAAGGCGCGTGTGAAGGTGCGTTTCGCCATGTCCCCAATGACCCCTATACGTGTGCGTAACCCCTCTGTTTAGAGGTTTTTGTGTTCTCCGTCGCAGACTGCCCCCTTTTTCGAAGCGCGGCAACCGCAGAAATACACATTGCCGGATTTTTCAGCGGTGTAGGGTTCGGGTTTGAAGTCTGTGCCCTTGTGCTTGCCATCGCAAAACGGCTGGTTTTCTGTGAGCCCACAGGTGCAATAGTAATAGGTCTTGCCTTCCTCGGCTTCGACGACATAGGGGGCTTTTTTGCTGCAGACGGGTGCGTCCATTTTGCTGTTCCTAGTTTCTTTTTGGGTCAGTTTTATGATTGATTGGCCGGGAATTTAGACAACTCGGACCGGGGATACAACCCGTGAGAATTTAGGGTCATTTGGGAACAGATGTTTGAGCCGTTTGTGCGGTTTGATCCATCAGGGTCGTCATGGTCGCCGCCACCTTGCTCAGGGCCCGGGCGCGCCCCCAGGGGTTTCGAATGGTTTTGGCTTCGTCCAAGGCAAGATTGAACACCGACCATGCACCATCGTTTTCCAAGCGCTTGGTTCGTTCAATGGCGATATCGCAGAGCATCCACACCCGGGAAAAAGGGCTTAAAATATCATCAGTGGCGGTATCGGCGGCGTCTTGAGCGCGGGTTGCGCCGGTTAAGTCTGCGGCGCGCCGGCGTTCATCGGCAATGGTCCAAAAGATATGCGCTTTGAGGCGTTCATCCGTGATCAGATGGGCCGCTTCGACGGATTGCTCGAACAAATCGGGGGCCTTAGCCGCGCTGATGGAGACGTCGTTGTACGCCAAAGAAATGCGCGAAAAGGCGTAGGCCTTGGCAAATGGGAATTTAATTTTAGCCGCGTCTTTTTTGGCTTTGACCAAGGTCTCACGGGCTTCGTCGATCAAACCTGCACCGCCTTGAAACGCGGCGATGCGCGCCAAGACCAAAGCGCGGTAGCGCACGGTTTCAATGCTGTCGGCCGTAATCAACGCCGCACTGGCTTCGCCCGATTGGGCAAGCCCCGTTGCTGCGGCGACCAAAACAGGGGTGTCGGCGGACCCGTTTTCAACGCGGCCCAAGACCTCCAAAGCTTTTTTGGCCATGCCGCTTTCGGCGTAGCTGGCCGCAATGTAGCGTAGCGCCTTGTCGGTCTCTTCCGTCGTCTTTAGGTCTGCAAGCAAGCGTTCGGCGGCTTCGATATGACGGATGGCTTGGGGTTCAAATCCGGCTTTGGCCAGTACGCCTGCGATGCGGGTGTAGAGCGATATTTGCGACAGCGCAGACGGGACGTTGTCCAAATACCTGCCCAATTGGTCTTCGGTCTGGGCCGGATCGAACTGCGGGTTTTCCTGGGCTTGGATTTCCGTGATGTGAATGTAGGCTTCGGCTTGTTTGTAGGCGTCCGGGATGATGTCGACGGCGGCCAGCGCATCTTCAAGCTCACCAGATTCGGCGCGCGCTTTGGCGATGTCGCGCAGGGCGACCATAATCAATCGGGGGTCGTGGATGCGCCGTGTTGTCGCCGTGGCGTCTTGCGCAAAACCGGAGCGCGCCTGGGCCGCGAGAATTTCACCCAAGGCCCAATCGCGCATTTCCGGCTTATCGATATCGCGGGCACTCGACGCCGCTTCGATCAGCAAACACCGTGGCTTGGGGTTCGCCATGCAGGCTTTCGTATTGGGTTCGCCAGTGCTGCTGCCCAGTTGGTCTTGTTCTTCGAGCAGGTTTCGCGTTTTGGGGTTGGCCAACAAGGCATCGCGGGCGCGTTCAATGGTGCGCGCGCGGGAATCTTCCAGGCGTTTGAGAAGCTTGTTGACCTGTCCGCCTGTGACCAAATCCCGGGCCAGATTTTCAGTGGCTTTGCCGTCCACCTTCAGGTCGGCGCTGGCTTGATAAGCGCGGATGGCGGCTTCGGTTTGCAGGCCCATACGTCCATCGATGGGGCCAAGGTAAAAGCCTTGGTTGGCGAGTTCTTCTTGGATGGTAAAGATATGGTTCTTTGCCGGGCCGGAGGGTGCTTGAGGCTCTGCACGCCGAATGTCGCCACCCGCAGCGGTTTCGAAACCAGCCAGCCCCCCAGAGGTCGGCGAGATGGCCGGTGAGAAGGTCGGCGAGAAGGTCGACACAGGCGCGTTCGCCGCCCACAAATGAGTGGCAGTGCACAGTATCCCGGTCATGATGAAAATGGCGACGGGCCCTTGTGGGCGCATTTTCGTTCCTTAAATTATTTTTGACGCCCTCATGAGTATCGCACGCAGGGGGGCTGTCCATAAAGTCATCATTGTGTTTTGATGTAAAAAATTAGTGAAGCAAGAGCACTTTAATGGCTGTTTATACGGAAATCTCCGACGATGATCTCAACGCTTTTGTCGCCCAGTACGACATTGGCGAAGTGTTGTCGTGCAAGGGCATTGCCGAAGGGGTGGAAAACTCAAACTATCTATTGGTGACGAGCCAAGCCCCGTTCATTTTGACGTTGTACGAAAAGCGCGTGGATCCGGACGACCTGCCGTTCTTTTTGGAGCTCACCGAACATTTATCCCGCGCCGGTGTGCCGTGTCCAACGCCTGTGCGGGCGCGTGACGGCGAAGCGTTGAGAGCACTTAGCGAACGCCCGGCCGCCATCGTCACGTTCTTAAACGGTATGTGGCCCAAGCGGGTGCAAAACCATCACTGCGCTGAGCTGGGCCGTGCCATGGCCGAGATGCATGTGGCAGCCTCTCGCTTTGAGAAGGGCCGCCCCAATACGCTCAGTGTCGACAACTGGCGGCCTTTGTTTGTGTCTTGCGACGGGCGCGGTGATGAAGTTCAGCCGGGCTTAAACGCTATCTTGTTGGCGGAGTTGGACGCGCTGGAGGCCAGCTGGCCCAAAGACTTGCCCCAAGGCATCATTCACGCGGATCTCTTTCCCGACAATGTGTTCTTTCGGGGAGAAACGCTCAGCGGACTGATCGATTTTTATTTCGCCTGCACAGATACTTTCATGTATGACGTGGCGATCTGTTTGAACGCGTGGTGCTTTGAGCGGGACGGCGATTTTAACGTTACCAAAGCGCGCAAAATGTTGGCGGCTTATAGCAAGGTGCGGCCCTTGAGCGGGTCTGAAATGAACGCACTGCCGATTTTGGCCCGTGGTGCCGCCATGCGCTTTTTGTTAACGCGTCTTTATGATTGGTTGAATACACCGGACACGGCTTTTGTCACGCGCAAGGACCCGTTGGAATATTTAAACAAGCTGCGCTTTCATCAAAGGGTCTCGGGCCCCGGCGCATATGGATTGGATTAATGGCTAAAGACATCGTTGAAATTTTTACGGACGGAGCGTGCTCCGGCAACCCCGGCCCCGGGGGCTGGGGCGTGGTCATGCGTTGGAACGATCACGAAAAAGAACTGTCCGATTTCGAAGCTGAGACCACCAACAACCGCATGGAACTGATGGCCGCCATTCGCGGGCTCGAACAGCTCAAACGCGACGTCGGCAAAGTGCGTCTCACCACCGACAGCACCTACGTGAAAGACGGCATCACCAAATGGATCTTCGGCTGGAAGAAAAACGGCTGGAAGACGGCAGCGAAGAAGCCCGTCAAAAACAAAGACCTGTGGATGCGGCTAGACGAAGCCCTGAAGGGCAAAGACGTCGAGTGGGACTGGGTCAAAGGCCACGCCGGACATCCGGAAAACGAACGCTGCGACGAACTGGCGCGGCTTGCGATTAAGCAGTACAGGGATGCTTATAGCCAAGACTGAATAGTGATTAGGTTGATGCCTTTGATGGAGGCGCTCTTTCGTTTTGGCACGGTGCATTCCGCCGCGCGATGTGGTTCATCGGGCAAGGGATGAGACATAGCCAAAACGAAAGAGCGCCCCACCGAAGGCCGCCTTTCTTTGCCCCGTGGCTTCGTTGATACACTTGGATGATGAACCACATCAGCCTGCGTGTCTCGCCTCGCCACAAGACAAAGAAAGGCGGTCAAAGGCGTCAACCTAATCACTATTCAGTCTAGACAACTGAACCGCTGCGCTGGAGATTTCGAACTGTTTCGGCTCTTCGCGGTCTAGGCTTTGCACCACGCCGTCTTTGACGATCATGGCGTAGCGGTCCGAGCGCACGCCCATGCCGCCGCCGGTCAAATCCAGTTCCAGGCCTAGCTTTTTCGTCAGTTCTGCAGAGCCGTCTGCAATCATGCGCACTTTGCCATCGACATTTTGGTGTTGGCCCCAGGCGGCCATGACGAAGGCATCGTTGACGGACAAGCAGACGATGTCGTCCACGCCTTTGGCTTTGAGTTGCTCGGACAGCTGAATATAGCCCGGCAGGTGTTGGGCAGAGCACGTCGGTGTATACGCGCCCGGCAAAGCGAACATCACAACGGTTTTCCCGCCAAACAAATCATCGGTAGAAACCGGTTCGGGGCCGTCGGGGCCCATTTCGAAAACGGTGGCTGTGGGGATTTTGTCGCCGGGTTGGATGCTCATCGGTGCGGTCCTTATCAAATCATAAACGCGTCCCTAATAAGTGGGACGCGTTTTCAATTGTGCAAGAGGCAGCTTAGCGTTTTGCGCCGACCGCCATGGCGCCACTGCCCGCTTTGTCCAGTGCCGAGATGACTTCCGATGTGCTCAACAGCTCGGGCAGCGCAATCCCGCCCGGCGCTCCGGGGCCGTAGACCGCGTTGAACGGAATGCCGTAACGCCCGAAGCTGGACAGATAGTTTGTAATCACCGTGCTGGGACGGGTCCAGTCGGCTTGCATGGCGACGGTGCCGGAACTTGTCAGGCGGTCATAGACGATGTCGTCACTGATCACGACGGCTTTGTTCACTTGGCAGGTGATGCACCACTCTGCCGTGACATCGACAAACACCACGCGCCCGGCGACGACGTGTTCGCGGATGGCGGCTTGGTCAAACGTCGTCCACAGGGCGTCGAGCTTGGGTTCGGATGCGGGTTCGGACGAGGTGGAGATGGTGTCCGGCACGCCAAATGCCAACACGGACAAGATCGCAACCGCGCCCCAATCCATGCGGCCATAGCGGTGATGCAGGCGTTTGTGGATAAAGAGCATGGCGGCGATCACGACCAAAATCGCGCCGATTAAGGCCGCGGCCAGTTGGCTCACCTGGATGGCTAAAATGCTCACCAACCACACGCCGGTGCCCGCGAGGGCAAAGCCTAAGATCCGGCGCAAGATGACCATCCAGCGTCCAGGCTTGGGCATCTTCGTGGCAAAGGCCGGGCGCAGCGCTACCAGCAAGTAGGGCAGGGCCAAGCCGACACCAAGGGCGGCGAAGATTGCTAAAATCTCAAACGTGCCGCGCGCCAAAGCAAAGCCCACGGCGGTGCCCAGGAAGGGTGCCGAGCACGGTGTCGCCAACAACGTCGCCAACGCACCCGTCATGAAGTGGCTGCCCAGGCCATGCACGTGGGTGGTGGGGGCGCCCAATTCGGACACGCCTTCGGGCAGGTGCACTTCAAAAAAGCCCCAGAGGTTACAGGCGAACAAGGTGACCACCAAGGCCATGGCGACCAAGAACCACGGGTGTTGGAACTGAATCCCCCAACCAATAGCAAGGCCCGCCGTTTTCAAAACAATGAGGGCGGCGGCCAGAACCAGGAACGAGGTGATGATGCCGGCAGCTGATGCTAAGAAGCTCATGCGCACGGTGCGGGTGTCGCTGCCGCCATGCCCGACCACGCCCAGCAGTTTGATTGATAGCACAGGCAGCACGCACGGCATTAAATTCAAAATCAAACCGCCCAACACGGCCAAGGCCAGCATGACCAACAGCGAAGGCCCCGCAGCGGGGGCTGCTTCCGGTTGAGCTTTTAGAAGTTGAGCGAGTTCTTGTGTTAGAGGCGCGGGCGTTGCGGAAAATTCAGCACCGCGCGGGGCATCGGCCAAGGTGACGGTGAACGCGCCTTGGTCCAGCGGAGCTTTGACGTATTTAAGCCCTTTGACCTCGATTTCCATCAACGCCGTTTTGCCGTCGCCGCTGAGGGTGAGGCTGGGTTCGCCGTAAGCCAAGCCTTCCGGTCCTTCGATGAACGCATCGGGATTGGTGAAGGCTTGGGCGGAGGACGCTTGGACGTAGAGCAGCGCTTGGTCTTCGGGGTTTTGGGGATCCCTTTGGAACTGAAGGGCTTCGAGCTCCAACCCCAATCCAGCGCCAACGCCCGGAACGGTGCTTTGATAACGGTTTATCAGGTGGGCTTCTTCGGACGGTGTTGCGGGCCCGGCGGGAAGTTGAAAGGTGATCTCAGCGTCATAGGGAATACAGATTTCGGCGCAGGCCAGGTAGCTGATCTGGGTGTTCAGCGCTAAGCCTTCTCCCGGTTGGTCGACCTCGACCGCCAGCGGCAGCACGACTTCTTTTTTGTAGCCCAGCGTTTCAAAGCCCAAGACCGAAAAGCGTTCGGGTAACGGCCAGAGAATTTCGGTGCTTGTGACGTTTAAGGACCCGTCCGTTTCCACATAGGGCGGAAATCCGGCGTCACCGGGCGAACGCCAATAAATCTTCCAATCGGGCTTGAGCTTGTAATGCAGGCCGAAGGTCAAACGCTTGGCCTCTCCCGCGCCGTCGGTTTGGGAAATGATGCGCAGTTCGGTGTGATCGGTTTTGATCCAATCGCTGGTCGCCGCAAAGGCTTCGCCGCTGAGGATCAGCAGGGTTCCCAAAAGCACGAGAGCGGGGCGGAAAAAGCGGTGCACGTGAATCATAGCCTCAGAGTTTATCGTTATTTTTTCAGAAGTTAAGCCCAGAACATGGCCGATTTGGGGCAAAACGCATTCGTCACATGAAATTGACGCAAGTTTGTAGCGGAAAAGGTCCTGGTTTATGCTTATATTTATGTTTGGAAGAGCCAACGCGATTTGGGACAAAAAAAGAACGGTGTCACTATGAACACAAAAATCCCCGAAGACCCGTATTTGGCCGGGCAACTTCTTCTCGCCATGCCGGGAATGGAAGACAGCCGCTTTACGCATTCGGTCATTTATGTCTGTGCGCACAATGGTGACGGCGCCATGGGATTGGTTATCAATCAACCCATGGAAGACTTTACCTTCGAAGATTTGATGGAGCAGCTCAACCTCGAGCAAACCAGCCACAAAGCCGACCCTATCATTGTGCAATCCGGTGGTCCGGTGGAGCAAGGCCGGGGATTTGTGCTGCACGGGTCGGACTATGTGCACGAAAGCACCATGGTGGTGAACGAAGACATATCGTTAACCGGCACCGTTGACATCTTGAAGGCCCTTGCAGATGGCACAGGCCCACAAGAGCACATTTTGGCATTGGGTTACGCCGGATGGGGACCGGGACAGTTGGACGAAGAAATCCTCGCCAACGGCTGGCTAACCGTGGATGCGGACACGGACATTTTGTTCAACACGGCGCTGGACAAAAAATGGCAAAGCGCCATGGCGAAGCTGGGCATCGATCTCAGCTTACTTAGTGAAAATGCCGGGCATGCTTGATCTATTTGGAAAGACACAAAAAAAACCCGCTCCGAAAGAGCGGGTTTTTGTTTGCGCTAAGCCGTGATTATTCGGCTTTGGTTTGCGGCTGAACCGGTTGTACCGGCTGAACAGCTTGGGGGTATGCATACGGCGTATAACCGTAGCCATATCCCGGATAGCCATAACCGTAGCCGGGATTGCCGTAGCCATATCCCGGATAGCCGTAGCCATAACCGGGATAGCCACCCCAGTTGTTGCCACCCCACGGGCCGCCACCCCATGGACCGCCGCCCCAGTTGTTGTTTCCCCAGTTCCACGGCCAGGTCCAAGCTTCGGCTTGGTTCGGCTGAGCGAACAGGGCAAAGGCAGCGACGAGGACGCCAGCGAAAATGATGGATAGTTTTTTCATGTCTTATTCCTCCCAAATGGGTGCTCTAAACAGAGCTCGATCGATCGTTTGATCGCACCAGTCAAAGGCGCATGCCCCATGATTATACATTAGCAATGCATAATATAAAAGTCCGTCATGGAATTATCACACGGGTTCATATTGACATAACTAGAAAACTAGTTTTATAGTGTTTGAAAGTGAAATCAGACTGGAAAATTGTCATGTCCTCAAATGAAGCCGCTGCCCAGAAAACGTCCTGTTGTTCAACGTCCTCAGCGCCGGATCCCAAATCCGCTCCGTGGTACACGAAGTTCAAGATTGAAAAAGCGTGGTTGGCTTCGGCCGTCATTTTGGGGGTGCTGGCTGTGGTCGTGCCTGAACAGCTGCAACCCAGTGCGGTGTTTGTCTGGGATGCGGTTTTGGGCATTTTGCCGTTTTTACTTCTGGCTGTGGCCAGTGCGGCTTATGCCGGGGCCAGCGGTGCGGACAATCTGATCGCCAAGGCCTTTTCCGGCCACATCGCTGTCATGGTGTTGGTGGCGGCTTCGTTTGGCGCACTTTCGCCATTTTGTTCGTGCGGTGTGATTCCGCTGATCGCGGCTTTGTTGGCCATGGGGGTGCCCTTGGCCCCGGTGATGGCGTTTTGGCTGGCGTCGCCGCTGATGGATCCGACCATGTTTTTTGTCACGTCCGGTGAGCTGGGCATGGACTTCGCCATCGCCAAAACCATGGCGGCGTTTGGTGTTGGATTAATGGGGGGGTATGGCACGCTGATCCTGTCGTCTACACCGCTGTTGACCAATCCGCTGCGCGAAGGTGTCGGCAATGGCGGGTGTGGGGCATCGACGGTTCGCGCGCCCAAGGCCGTGCACTGGGCGTTTTGGCAAGACCCCGCGCGTCGTCAAAAATTCTGGTCCGAAGGCCTGAAGTCCGCGCTGTTTTTGCTCAAATGGTTGGTGTTGGCGTATTTGCTGGAAAGCTTGATGGTAGCGTACGTGCCCCCCAGTCTGATCGCGGACGTGGCGGGTGATGGTGGCTTGCTGTCCATCTTCGTTGCGAGCCTCATCGGTGTGCCCGCTTATTTGAACGGTTATGCCGCGGTGCCTTTGGTCAGTGGCTTGATCCAGGGCGGCATGGCGCCCGGCGCAGGTATGGCGTTTTTGATCGCAGGTGGGGTCACCAGCTTACCCGCAGCAATCGCCGTGTATGCCTTGGCCCGCTTGCCCGTGTTTGGCCTCTACTTGGCCTTTTCACTGGGCGGTGCGACGTTGGTTGGTTTGCTGTTCCAAGCGTGGGCGGTTTAGCGCGGCGCGCGCACCTTATCCACGGACGGATTAAACCCCATGTTCATGAAGTGCTTGAGCGCGCCGTCGTGCAGCTCGGCGGAGTGTTCATAGTTCACCATATCGTCCGGCTTTAAATGGAAGAACGCTGAGTGGGCAAAACGAAAATCGATGAAGTCGTCGAACACGGATTGGATCACCCGTTTCACAACCCGGTCAGACTGGCGTATGGAGGTCATCAACGTTGCCGTCACGCCAAACGTCGGCACAGGTGCAGGCGTGCCGTTGTAAGAGTCCGCGGGAATACGCAAGCGGGAATAATAGGGGAACTTTTCCACCAGCTTCAGGGTCAGCTTGTCATAGGCGGACACAATCTCGACGTCGCATTTGGCTGATGTGTCTTTGATGTGGTCGCTCATATGCCCGATGGTGACGACGAAGGCGTCGATTTCATTGTTGCACAGCAACTCACTTTGTTTTTGCAGATCGCTTTTGGTGACTTTGGCGAAGTCTTTAAACGACCATTTGCGCATGCCCATCATCAACTTCATGTCGGTGTACTGGCCCGAATTTGGATGGCCCACATCGACGCGTTTGCCTTTGAGATCACGCAGGTGGTGAATACCCGCGTCTTTCCGGGCAACAATGGTGAAGGCTTCGTTGTGCAACGCGAGAGCTGCGCGCAAGGAATCATCGGGGCCGAATTTCTTATACGGGCCAAAGCCTTTGACGGCGTAGTACTGTGCGTCGGATTGCACGATGCCAAAATCGGCCTCACCGTTTTGTATGCGGCGGATATTTTCCGCTGATCCCTTGGACGGGATCGCCCGACACTCAATGCCATGCTTTCTTGTATTCTTATTGACCGCCGCGCAAATGGCTTGTCCCGCCGGGTAATAGACCCCGGACGTGCTGCCTGTGGAGATGGTGATGGCGGTAAAAGCCCCTGCTTGAAGCGGTAGAAAGCTCACAAGTAGAGCTGCAGCTGTGCCCGTTAATTTCAGCATATCCCATTCCTCAAAGAATAATTTTTAACCAGTCTAATCGGAATAATATTGTGTGTCGCTCAAAAAGTGTATGCGCGGCATGGACTACGCTTCTGATTTATATGAGAAATGCGGGTTTTAACCCAGACGTGCTTTGAAGGTGTCGAAGTCTTCGACTTGGTCGATGGGGCCAAGGCTGGCCAGCGTCGGGGCGGATGAGAAAATTTCTTCCGATACACGTTTGATGGTGGCCGCATCCACGGCTTCGATCTTGGAAACGGCTTCCGTTACAGGAATAGCGCGCCCGAAAATCATCATCTGACGCGCCAATTGTTCGGCGCGCGATGAGGTGCTTTCCAGGCTCATCAACACGGATGATTTCAGCTGGGCTTTGGCGCGGATCAGTTCTTTTTCATCCAAGGTCTGTGTCATTTTGCCGATCTCGTCACACACCACGGGGATCAGTTCGGCGACTTCTTTTTCGCCCGTGCCGGCATAGATGCCCAACACACCCGTGTCGGCGTAAGCAGTGATGAAGCTGTAAACTGAATACACCAGACCACGTTTTTCGCGGACCTCTTGGAACAGGCGCGACGACATGCCGCCGCCAAACAACATGGACATGACCGAAGCGGCGTAAAAATCGTCGTCGGTGTAGTTGTAAGCTTCGAAGCCCATCAACAATTGAACCTGTTCGATGTCACGCTGCTCGCGGATGTCGCCGCCGACATAGTGGGCCGTTTCGTTTTCACGTTGGGACGTGGCAACCGTCGCACCTGCAAATTGGGTCTGTGCCATTTCGACCAAACGGTCGTGTTCGAAGTTGCCCGCCGCAGCCATGACCATAGCGTCCGGGCAATAGTGTCCCTTCATATAATCCAAAACATCACCGCGGGGCATGTTGGATATACCGTCAAACGTACCCAGCACTGGGCGGCCTAAGGGTTGGTTGGGGAAACACGCATCTTGGAACAGATCGAAGATCACATCGTCGGGGGTGTCTTGGGCTTGGTTGATTTCTTGCAAAATCACGCCGCGCTCGCGTTCCAGCTCTTCACTGTCCAGCGTTGCGTTCAAGACCAGGTCGGAAACCATATCGACGGCGAGACCTAAGTCTTCTTTGAGGACCTTGGCGTAGTAAGCCGTGCTTTCGCGTGATGTGTAGGCATTGATGTGCCCGCCGACGTCTTCGATTTCTTCGGCGAAGGCTTGGGCAGAACGCTTTTTGGTGCCCTTGAACGTCATGTGTTCCAGCATGTGGGACACGCCGTTGACTTTGGGCGCTTCGTTGCGCGCGCCTGCTTCGATCCACACACCTGCCGACGCGGTTTCCACGCTGGGCATTTCATCTGTGATGATGTTCAGGCCGTTATCCAGCCGAGTGATTTTGACGGAGGTGTTCTCAGGGGAATTGTTCAAAGTTTACCGCGTTCTTTCAATGTGGTTTCGATGTAGCCTTTGACAGCGTCGAAGCTGCCGGGCAGTTCAACCAAACGTTCTTCTCGTTCATATAGGTCGGAAAGATGCGCAGGCAACTGAGGATGTACGCCGGACGCCGCTTTCACCGCGTCCGGGAACTTTGCCGGGTGCGCGGTGGCCAAGCAAATCATCGGGATATTCAAGTCTTTGCGCTTGGCGCGCGCGGCACCAATGCCGATGGCCGAGTGGGTGTCCAACAGGTATCCGTTTTCCTTGTGAATGTCGCCGATCAGTTTCGCCGTGCTGGCATCGTCGAAGCGTTCACCGTCCATAATGGCCTTTAGACGCGTCATCACGTCGTCCGTGACGTCGTAAGAGCCGGTATTTTTAAAGCTGTCCATGGCGGCGGTCAGGGCGGCGGCGTCGCGGTCCATCAATTCGAACAAGAAGCGTTCGAAGTTGGACGAGATCTGGATGTCCATAGACGGGCTGGTGGTGGCCACCACGCCTTTGGATTCCATCGCCCCTTGTTCAATAAAGCGGATCAAAATGTCGTTGGCGTTAGACCCAATGATGAATTGATCGACGGGAAGGCCCATCTTCATCGCCACAATACCGGCCAACACGTTGCCGAAGTTGCCTGTGGGGACCGAGAACGAAACCTTAGTGTCCGGTGCGCCGGCTTTCAGCCCGGCCCAGAAGTAATACACCACCTGCGCCATGATGCGCGCCCAGTTGATGGAGTTCACTGCGGACAGGTTCACCTGATCGCGGAATTCTTCGTCGTTGAACAGGGCCTTGACCGTGTTTTGGCAATCGTCGAAGTTCCCGTCCAAGGCGATGTTGTGCACGTTTTCTGAGAGCACTGTCGACATTTGGCGGCGTTGGACTTCGGAGACCTTGCCGTTGGGGAACATGATGAAGATTTCAATGTTGTCGCGATCGCGGCACGCTTCGATGGCGGCCGAACCCGTGTCGCCCGACGTTGCCCCCGCAATGGTCAGCTTCGCGCCGCGCTTGGTCAGCACGTGGTCGAACATGCGGCCCAGGAACTGAAGCGCGTAATCTTTGAAGGCCAAAGTGGGGCCGTGGAACAGCTCTAACACAAACTCGTTTTCGCCCAATTCGACCAAGGGGGCGACGTCAGCGTGGTCGAACCCGGCGTAGGTGTCTTCGACAATGGCTTTGAGATCTGCGGCGTCAATGACGTCTTCGACGAACGGGGTCATCACTTTGACGGCCAGTTCGGTGTAGCTCAAGCCTTTGAAATAAGACAGTTCTTCGGTTGAGAACTGCGGCCAGGTTTCGGGCATATACAGGCCCCCGTCGCGGGCCAGGCCCGCCAACAGAACGTCGTCGAATGCGAGTTTAGGGGCTTCCCCCCGGGTGCTGATGTACTTCACGGTCTTCGGTCCGTTGAACTGTTATAAAAAAGTGCTCCCTTTCTTAGTGGGCGCAGGCCAAAATGTCCATGCGAAGATGGTATTTTTGAAGATTTGGATGTGAAGCCATGAGCCTTGGTTTTGTGACAGTTTTGTTGGTGTGCCAGTTGGCAGGCGAAGTGATTTCCAAGGGATTGGCGTTGCCGCTGCCCGGTCCTGTGGTGGGCATGGCGATTTTGTTCGTCGTCTTGGTGATGAAGGGGGACTTGCCCGACGGCCTGAAAGACACGGCAACGGGATTGCTCAAACATCTTTCCCTGTTGTTTGTGCCTGCGGGCGTAGGCGTGATGATGCATCTGCATTTGCTGCGCGATGAATGGCAGGCGATCTCTGCGGCTTTGCTGGTCAGCACCGTGCTCACCATAGCCGTGACGGCTTTGGCGATGGTGGGGCTCAGCCGGGTGTTCAAAACCAGTGATGAGGGGGAGAGCTGATATGAGCGGTGAATTTTATCAAATCTGGGTCTACCTCTCCACCACACCCTTATTGGGGCTGACCGTAACGTTGGTGGCGTATCAAGCGGGCATGTGGATTTACACCCGCGCCAACCTTCACCCGTTGCTCAATCCGGTGCTGATCGCGGTGGTGTTGCTGGTGGGATTGTTGATGGTGACGGGCACGGACTACCGCACGTACTTTGACGGCGCACAGTTTGTGCACTTCATGTTGGGCCCGGCGACGGTGGCGTTGGCGGTGCCGCTGTATCAACAGTTTCAAAAGGTCAAAAAGTCCTTTGTCTTGATTTTGGTCTCCATCGTCACGGGCTCCACCGTGGCGGCGCTCAGCGCCATTGGGGTGGCGTGGTTGATGGGCACGACCCAAGAAACGCTGTTGTCACTCGCACCCAAATCCGTCACAGCACCCATTGCCATGGGCATTGCCGAAGCCACAGGCGGTGTGCCGTCACTGACCGCCGTGTTGGTCATTTTGACAGGCATCTTGGGCGCTGTGCTTGGCACCTGGACGCTCAATGCTTTGCGGATTAAAGATTGGCGTGCGCGCGGTCTCGCCATGGGTACCGCGAGCCACGGAATCGGCACGGCCCGCGCCCTTCAGGTGAACGAAATCGCAGGTGCTTTTGCCAGTCTTGCCATGGGGCTGAACGGCTTGGCGACGGCTGTGTTGTTGCCCATACTGATTGGTCTGATTTTCTAAACAAGTGGGGGAAGCCCCAGTTTACGCCATTTTTTCATTATAGTGGCGGGGGTTGTGAGCGAATTCAGAATAACACTCACTATTAGATTAGCATTTTCTAATTGACATATTTCGAAAATATGACAATTTCGCGCGCGTCCTCCCCACCAATCATAAAAAGGCCACCTAGCGGCCGCACATCCTTTAGGAGACTTCAAATGGGCTTTATCCGTAACCTCGGCAACGACAACATCCCCCTTCTGTTCATCCTCATCGGCGCCGTGATGTTGGGCTGGTTGTTCTTTGGCGACGCTATTCAAGCGGCCATCTAACACAAAGTTTTTCTCAAAAGCTTAGTCGTTCAAGTAGCGCGCTTTTAAGTGCGTCTTGAAATATTGGGCGTTCAACGGCTCGCCCGTGGCTTGGGTGATGAGATCTTGGGTGGGTAAGCTGCAGCCTTTGGCGTGAATATTTGCGCGCAGCCAGCCCATCAAGGGGGAGAAATCCCCCTTAGCGATGGACGGCAGAATTTCTGGTTTGTCAGCTTTGGCTTTGGCAAACAGTTGTGCCGCCGTCATGGCGCCCAGGGTATAGGTGGGGAAGTACCCCCACGCTCCGTCATACCAGTGAATGTCTTGCAGGCAGCCTTCGCGGTCTGTGGGCGGTGTGATGCCCAACAGCTTTTCCAAACCTTCATTCCACGCACCGGGCAAATCCTTCAGCTGAAGATCGCCCGCAATGGCGGCGCGTTCCAATTCAAAGCGCAAGATCACGTGAGCGGGGTAGGTGACCTCGTCGGCGTCTACGCGGATGACCCCCTTTTCGACTTTGGTGTAAAGCCGGGTGAGGTTCGGGGCTTCCCAAGCGGGGCCTGAGCCGCCAAAGGCTTTGCGCATCAAGGGGGCTGCGTACTCTAAAAACTCCGGTGAGCGGCACGCTTGCATTTCGATCAGCAAAGATTGGCTTTCGTGCACACTCATGCCCCGGTCAGACCCCACCGGTTGGCCGCGCCAATCTTTGGGCAGGCCTTGGTCGTAGATGGCGTGCCCGGTTTCGTGCAGCACACCCATGAGCGCCGAGGTAAAGTCCGCCGCGTCATAACGTGTGGTCAGGCGCACGTCGTCATATGTGCCGCCGCAAAAAGGATGGTGGCTCTCGTCCAAACGGCCGTGGTCAAAATCAAAGCCCAGTGCGGCCATGAAGGTTTGGCCCAGTGCTTTTTGTTTTTCCGGCGGGAAGGGGCCTTCTAAGGGCAGAATATCCGGCCCCGCAGTTTGTTTGGCCAACACGTCGTCCAAGAAATTCGGCAAGAAGTCTTTGAGATCGGCAAACACGACGGCGATATCCTCGGTCCGTCCGTCGGGCTCATAGCTGTCGAGCAATGCATCATACAGGCCGACGCCCAGTTTCTCGGACTTGGCCTGAGCCTCTTGACGCACCAGGTTCAAGACCTCTTCCAGGGCGGGCAGGACGGCATTGAAATCCGCGTCTTGGCGGGCTTGGCGCCAAATGGTTTCGCATTTGGTGCAGGCCCGGGTGAAGGCGTCGACGAAGTCCGCATCCAAGGCGTTGGCATGCACCCAAGATTTGCGCATCTCTTTGACGTTGGCCTGCTGCCAATCGCTTAAATGCTGATCGGCTTCGGCCCCGTCCAATAGATCTGGCAGGGCGGGGTCGGTGAGCATGCCGTGATGCAGGGTTTTGAGCACCGCCAACTGTTCGGTGCGGCTATGGATACCGCCCGGCGGCATCATCGCCGACATATCCCAGTGCAGCATGGAAATGGAGCCACCCAGCGCATCCAAGCGCTTAAAGCGGTTCTCTAAGTCGTCATAAGGTTTTTTCATACCCTAGAAGGTAACAGGCATCGGTAGCCATGCAATCCTGTCGATCAGCAAAAATGCAAAAATCAGGAACAGATACAGGATCGAAAATAAGAACGTCGGACGCGCATGCTTGTCTTCTTTGTCTTTGAACAGCTTCCAGCAATGATGCAGGAACAACACACCGAGGGCCCCCGCACCTGCGGTATACAGCAACCCCGACATGCCAATAAAGCCGGGGATTAATGTTACCGGAACCAACAGTGCGGTGTAGACAAGGATCTGGATTTTGGTGCGGTGACTGCCGACCACAACGGGCATCATGGGCACGCCGACACGTTCATAGTCGCCATGGCGGAACAGGGCCAAAGCCCAGGTGTGCGGCGGCGTCCATAAAAAGATGATCAAGAACAAAATGCCGGATGCAAAGCTGAAATCGCCTGTGACGGACACCCAGCCGATCATCGGCGGAAACGCCCCGGACGCACCGCCGATGACGATGTTTTGCGGGGTCGAGCGCTTCAGCCACATGGTGTACAGGAACACGTAGTACAAGATTGTGAACAGCAACAGACCGGAGGCTTCGGAGTTCACACCGAAATACATCACCACGACCGAAAATACCGCCAGCACGACACCAAACACTAGGGCCTGGGTCGGTTCGACCTTGCCCGCCGGGATGGGGCGCTTTTGCGTGCGCTTCATGAATTGATCGATGTCGCGGTCGTACCACATGTTGATGGCACCCGACGCCCCTGCGCCGATGGCGATGCATGCGATGGACAGCAAAGCTTGCCACCACACAATGTGCCCTGGCGCTAAAACCATGCCGGTGATGGCGGTGAAGACCACCAAAAACATCACCCGCGGTTTGAGCAAGTTGGCATAGTCCGCCACGCGGAAGCGGTAACCTTCCGTTGCTTTGACGTGTTCAGCGTGAACCGCTTCGTCGTCGCGCTCTTGGTTCGCGTGGTCTGCGGTGTTGTCAGCCACTGTCATGATCCCCTCAGCATTCCCCAGATGTCTCCCGGTCATCTTGATTATTCCTTATCCATGTAGGAACTCGGCCTCCCCTGACCCAGTTCTTTCCTATGTGTTATTCGGTTTTTTTCTGGCCTCCCAGTAGCGCGCTGGCTGTCACCCAGACAAACAGGGCGCCGCCGATAATCGCCAAAAGGCCGGCTCCGCCGTTGAGCCCCATGCCAAGCTTCATAGCAAAGCCGTCGAGGCCTTGGTCCGCGCCCGCCGTTTTGCGCGCCGCCCCATGGCCGCCTGCGATGAACAGGCCGCTGCTGGCCAAGGCTTGGGACACGCCAAACAGCCACACCGACGCCAGTGCCAGCTTGGGCTGCGTGATGGTGCGGCCCAGCAAGGGCAAGAAAACCACGTAATAGAGCGCAATGAACGACAAGGTCACGCCGGCGATCATGCCGTGATAATGCGCAGGCGTGCGGGTGTCTTGTCCGTCGACGAACAATCCCATGACGCCGCCGATGCCAAACACCAAAGGGCTCAAGACCAACGCCACAAAGCCTGGGTTTTTCCAGGGCTTGTTTGTGCCCGTCATTAAGTTTTTGACCAAGGGCAAGGCGACGATCAGTGTCACAGGGGCAAAGGCGTATTGCCAGTTGGTGAACGCCAACAGCCAGTCGGCGCTAAAGATTTCGTAGAAAACGGAAATCAGCGACGTTGTGAACGCAGCCACAGCCAGCAGCCCTAAAGCCAACACAACGGTCATGGGGTTGAACGTGCTTGGGCCGAAAACGCTGGACGAGATGGCGTACCAAGCGCCGAGCAAAAGGGCCACATTGATGAACTGCAGCACATGGCCGCCGGCCCAGAACAGTTCTTCGTTGAATTGATGTGTAATGGGCTGTCCATCGAGCAGCTTCCAGGTGAACAGAAAGTAGCCGAACGCCAACAGGTAGACGGCGGCAGAGACAAGGCCCGCCAAGCTCAACACATCGATGCCTTGGCCGTGCTCTGCTTTTGCAGCTGCGGGGCGCTCCCAAAGGTTCACCAACGCAAAGGCGGCCATGAAAGCCATGGCGACGGCCAAAACCAACAAAGACAGATAGAACATCGGGCTGGTGACGACGGGCACGTAGTTGCTCATCACCGGTTCGCCCACCAGCATGGGGAACAGGGACAGGGCCTCTTCGGACAGCGGCAGCACGGGCGTAAACATGCCGGCGACCGCGACCACGGCGAAACGGAATGCGGCGAATTCCAAAACAGTCAGACGAGGGCTGCCGTTCGACAAACGATACGCGGTTACGTGCGCCACGGCGGCAAAAATACACAGGAAAAACACGACGAAGCTAAAGTCGACGTGCACCACCAAAAAGCGGTGAAAGTTCGCAACGAACCACGGGAAATAATCGCTGATGCCCGGTGCGCGTCCAAATGCCAATGGCAAAGCAAACAGGCCCGCCGTGCCCAAAACGATCAAACCCAGAACCACCCAGCGCGTCAGCCACAGGCGCGCGCCCGGACCGTCCATGACAGTGTGCAGGCGGTCCATGAGCGGGGGCAGGGCGGGTGCGTGCATGGCCTGTTGCTCTATTGACCGGGCAGGTTCAAGCCAGAGGCTTGGCACAGGCCCGTGCACGGCCAGATGTGCAGCGCCATGACGTAAACGATCACGCCCGTGAGCGCGACAAAGAACCAAATCGGCCACGCCCACTTCACGGTTTTTCTGTGGGCATCAAAGTTGCGTTTGATGGCGTGAAACACCGCCATGGGCACCAAAGGGGTCGCAGCAACGGCACCCACCACGTGCACGATCAAGATGGTGAAATAGATCGGACGGATAATGCCTTCGCCACCGAATTTCGCGAGACCGGAATTGAAGTGATAATAGAGATAAAACGCCAAGAACACAGCCGACACGACAAGTGCTGCGATCATGGTCTTTTTGTGGGCTTGGATATTGCCGCCTTTGACAAAGCTGCGCGCCATCCACAACAGCACCACGGTTACAGCGTTTAAAACAGCATTGATATGCGGAATGGTTGTGACTTCGATCATGTCTGGCGGTCCGGGTCAGTTGTGCAGTTGCGTGTCTTCTTTGATGGGCTGGTCAGCACCCACCCCGACGTAGCCGTAGTTTTGAATACGGTACATGGTGCCTGCGTACATGCCGATACCGACGATCAGGAACAAAGCGCCCATGATCCAAAGACGCGCACGTGGAATTTCCGGACGTGCGGCTGGTTTGGACTCGTTTTGAGCCGTTTCGTTCATTGGTGAACTCCCCATCTTTTTTCTGTGTTCCAGATATACATTTTTAGGGCTCTTATCGCAAGGAAAGAGCCGAAAAAACCCGTTAAAATTCAAGGTTTTTTGCGATTTTGGGGCGGATCCTGCCAACAAAAAAGCGGGGGCCCGAAAGCCCCCGCTTGATGTGTTGGTCAGATGTTTCTGACTTAGCCTTTGGTGTACTCGTAAGGCGACCAGTTTTCGTCGACAATCACGTCTGTGTCGCCGAAGTTACCCGGGCCCGGAGGCGAAGCCGTGTGGGTCCATTCCAAAGACTTGGAATTCCACGGGTTGGTCGGCGCCGGTTTGCCATTGAACGCGGAGGCAATGAAGTTGATGAATTGCAACAGCATGCCAATGGCGATCACGCCTGCACCGATGGTGGCGATGAAATGGAACTCTTGGAAACTGCGTCCCAGGACTTCAACATCCTTGAACATTTCATAGTCCCAGTAACGACGCGGCATGCCTTCTTTACCGATGATGAACAGCGGCCAGAAAGTGACGTTCACACCGACGAAGTTCAGCCAGAAGCTGATGGTTGCCATCGGACCGTCGGCAAAACGACCGGTCATTTTGGGGAACCAGTAGTAAATGCCGGCGAACAGCGCAAACGCCGAGAACAACGCCATGATGAAGTGGAAGTGAGCGTGCACATAAGACGTTTCCGACAGGTGCAGCGTCATGGACGGAATAGCCAGCGGAATACCCGTCAAACCACCCAACAAAATGAGATACAAGCAAGAAGCTGCGTACATCATTGCGGTGTTATACGTGATCGCACCTTTATAGAGCGTGCCCCACAAAGACAGGGTCAAGATACCCACCGGAACCGAGATCAGCAGCGTCGTGACCATGTGGCCCAGACGGATCCAGTCCGGCATGCCAGCGATGTACAGGTGGTGAACCCACACGATGCCAGCGATACCAACGATGCCCCAAATGCCGGCGTAGACGGCGGCTTTGTAGTTGAACACGCGGTTCTTCGCCATGGTCGCCATGATGTCGAACAAGATGCCGACGGCAGGCAAGAAGATCACGTAAACAGCCGGGTGCGAATAGAACCAGAACAAGTTCTGATACAGCAACACGTCACCACCCGCAGATGGATCGTAGAAGTGCGTGCCCAGATATTTGTCGAACAGCAACAAGGTTACGGCAGCAGCCAAAACAGGGATGAAGATCAACTGAATGACAAACGCGGCGACCGTGGTCCACACGAAGATGTTCAGCTGGTTCCAGCCCATGCCCGGTGCCCGCATGTAAATCACGGTGACCAAGAAGTTCACGGCGCCCAAAATGGACGAGAAGCCCAACAGGTGAACGGTGAACACGTACATGGACGTGTTGGAGGCCGACGTTACGGAGTACGGCGGATAGCCGGTCCACATGATGTCAGGACCATCAGGAACGATGAAGCTCAACAGCGCCAAAACGATGGCGAAGTAGAACAGCCAGACGGAAAACGCATTGATGCGCGGAAACGCCACATCGCGTGCGCCGATCATCAGCGGCAAGAAGTAGTTTGCCGCAAAGCCGGTCAGACCGGGGATCAGGAACGCCAAGATCATCGCTGCGCCGTGGAAATACAGATAACCGTTGTATTCCGTGCCGCTGCTGATGAACTGCATACCCAGTTCCATCTGTTCGAAACGAATGATCAAAGCCATCAGGCCGGCGACGCCAAACGCCGCCATGGAACCGACCAGGTACAAAACGCCAATGCGCTTGTGGTCAGTTGTTAAAAGCCACTCTTTCCAGGCCGGAGCCGCAGAGTGAGAAGCTGTGGTTGTCGGAGTACTCATAGGTTTTCTCTCCCTCCGGTGTCCTGCCCCGGAAATGCTATTTCCGGGATTAGCAGGCCACCAAAATCAATAAGCCAGGGGCCTTAGCCTTCAGCTGCCATTTTGGCGAGCCAGGCGTTGTATTCCGCTTGCGGAACCGCGTGGATCGGGTTGGACATCTGCGAGTGTGCTTCGCCGCAGAATTCTGCGCATTGCACAACGCCGTCAGTTTGTGCCTCAACCGGGTTGACCCAAATGTAGGTTTTGCGGCCCGGCATAATGTCTTCTTTGACGCGATATTTCGGAATACCGAACGAGTGGATCACGTCTTCGGACGTCATGCGGAATACCACCGGTTGACCCACTGGGATCATGACAGGCGTTTCCATATCGGCTTCGACCAAGACACCACCCGGATACTCATATTCGAAGTACCACTGGTAGCCGATGACTTTGACTTCCATGGCGTTGTCCGGAACACGACGGTAGTCGTTCCAAACGGTCCAACCGTTGGCGGCCAAGTAGAAGTCATCAGCCATAAAGATCGAAGCCGGGATCAGCGCAAAAGCAATCGACTGGACGGTCGTTAGCTTTTTCGCGGTTCCCACTTGATCGGGGCTGGTGGCGCGGAATTTGAACAACATCCAAACCGCGGCAATGGCCATGATCACGCCGATAACCGTGATATCTAACATCACCGTATCCCAGAGACGTTCCCACGACTCGTTGGGAACGGGCAGTTCCTTAGCGAAAGCTTGGCTAGACACCAACGTTGTGCCGACCAAGCCTGTCATTGCTGACAGAAATTTCATCATTAACTTAACCTCCCTCTCCTCCGTCTGCGGAACAACAGAACGGAAACTGCAAAGGACGAGACGCCTAAGGACAAGGCGCCCGCACCAACAAACAACGGAATGCTGACCGTGTATTTCCCCTCAGCATAGTTGTAACTGTAACAAAGACTTATGGCGTAATCGATGATCTCACCGGGCTTGAATTCCCCGGCTTTGGCATCAAAAACAGCCAGTTTGACATCCTGCGGCTCGGAGTTGAGTGCATACAACACCCGCGCCAGACGCCCTTCGGGCGTTAGGAACATGAAGGCGCCCGGATGGAAGAACGTCCGATCCTGGGGCGACCAGAAATATTTAAAACCAATGGTATCGGCGAAGCTTTTGATCTGCTCTTTGTCTTTGAACGTCGCAAACGTCCAAGAGCCGTTCATCTTCTCCGTCATCTGTAAGTGTTCTTTGAACGCGCCGATGGACTTAAGGTCGTCGTGTTCGTCGAACGAGATGGTCAGAACGTCGAAATCCTGACCGGGTTTGATCCCCTCGACCTCATCCAAAAGGGCGTTGAGGTCTTGGTTGATGACGGAACAACTGCCATCGCATGTGTAATAGGACAAAACCAATATCAGCGGCTTTCCGAGCTTATCGGCCAATTGAAACTCTTGGCCCTGCCCGTCGATCAGCGTGAAATCGCCGCTGACCTTCGCCCCTAAATATTCTTTTTCATCAATTTGGAAAATAGACGGATCGATGTCCGAAACCGGCACGGCACCGCCGTACTGCGCCTTGGCCGGGAAAGCGGCCAAAGCGCAGGCGGTTATGGCAGATGCCAAAAGTGTGCGGGTCCGGGACATCAACACGTTTCCGTCCGTATATCGCGGCTTACCAGAAGTAAATCTGAGACGCGACGAAGAACCAAACGATGTCCACAAAGTGCCAGTAAACCGACACACAGCTGACAAACGTTTTGTTCGTACGACCACCCAATGCCGGGATCAACACGGCAATGAATGCACCCAAGCCAACCAACACGTGAGAGGCGTGGAAGCCTGTGATGGTGTAAAACGCCGTGGAGTAAGCGTTCGTGGACGGGATAAAGCCTTCTTGGATCAAGTGGCCCCATTCGTAGAGGGTGCAGCCCAAAAAGGCAGAGCCCAGAACGATGGTGATGATCCACCATTTGTTAAAGCCGGACAGGTCGCCGTGCTCCAACTTTTCTTCGGCAAAGTGTGCGGTGACGGAGGACCCGACCAGAATAAAGGTCATGATGACCGGCAGAACTTTATCGATGTGCGGCGTGCCTTCCGGCGGCCAGCTTTCGATGCCCAGACGCATCATCCAGTAGCTGGAAAACAGCGACAGGAAGATGAAAATCTCAGACAAGATGAAGATTGGCAGGCCAATATTGGCGACGCCCGCCAAAAGCGGCGTCTGGGTCAGACCTTCGTCAACCCACATGGCGACACCCGCCAGTAACATAACTGTGCCGACGCCGGCGAAAACCGTCGTAAGCATCATATCTTCATAAACAAAGAAGGTGGAAAAAGCGATTGGCACCAAGAAGAACGTGCCAGCAACCGCTAACAGCGGCGCCCAGCTCCATTCCCAGTGATGTTCATGCACGTGGGCGGTATCTGCTTCAGAAGTCATGGTCCCTCCCCAAAATCGGACGTTTTTGTGTTCTCGCTATTCATACACAGGACAGGTGTATAATAGTCAAAAGTAGATAATTCTCAGGTGTATAGCCTGAGATTGGACAAGTCTTCGTAATATGCCTGGGGGGCGGTGTCAATTGATACTACGGATGCATTACAACAAAATATCCTAAGTTCGAGACGTTATGAGTCTAAAGTTGCTCGCAAAGCCCTTGTATTTGCTTTTATATTAGAGGGTCATATTAAACAAATAAGTAGTGTTATAAGTTAAATTTATTTATGCGGTATGGGGCGGCTGGGTTGGTGTGAGAAAAAAACGCTGCAAATGGCTGCGACTCCCGTATAAAGGAGGTGTCCTAGGGGGAGTAAGGCCTTGAACGAACAGTTAGAACTTCTGATTGAGATGGGGCGGCACTATGCCGACACTCAAGACATCGAAGTCACCATGAGCCGCGCTTTGGAACGCATCACAGAGCTGATGGGTGTCGATGGCGGCGCGCTGTTCGTGTTGGAAGGCGGTGAAGATGACGGAAACTTGGTCTGTCACGCCAGCCACGGCCCCATCGATATTCGCGGCCTCAGCATTCCCGCCGGGCAAGGCATTGTGGGGCGTTCGGTCGCTTCGAACACCTCCGAAGTGGTGTGGGACGTGCAAAACGACCCCAGCTTTAACAAAGATCTCGATAAAGAACACAATTTCACCACGCGTTCGATCCTGTGCGCGCCAATGTCAGTCAAGGATGAACGCTTAGGCGCCATCGAGGTGGTCAACAAGTCCAGCGGCGACGGACTGTTCAATGACGAAGATCTTCAGGTGTTGGAAGCCTTGGCATCCTCGGCGGCTTTGGCGATTTCCAATGCGCGCATGGCGGCTGCGGTTGCAGATAAAGAAGTCATGCGCCGCGAGTTGGAGCGCGCGGGTGAAATCCAGCGTGGCCTCTTGCCCGAGCCGGGAGACGATGAGAGCATCATCGCCGGGGTCAATCATCCGGCCCGCGTGGTGTCGGGGGATTTCTACGACTACTTCACTTTATATGATGGGCGCATCGTGTTCACTTTGGCCGACGTTTCGGGAAAGGGCATGAATGCAGCCCTGTTGATGGCGAAAAGTGCGAGCTTATTCAGATGTTTGGGCAAGGAAGATATGCGCCCGGGTCGGCTGCTTCAGCGCATCAATGCAGAAGTCTGTGAAACAACCCTGCGCGGCATGTTCGTGACCATGGTGGCCGGCATTTACGATCCCTCCAGCGGGCGTTTGGTGCTGGCCAATGCAGGCCACGAGCCGCCTTTGTTCCACACACCGGAGGGTGAATTCGTATCCCTGCAAGCCAGCGCCCCGCCCGTGGGCATCCCCCCGGAATTGACGGGGGGCGGTCCGGTGGCGGAAGAGGTGATTAACCTGCGCGGCGGTTCTCTTTATATATTCACCGACGGCGCGACCGAGGGCTACGTCGCCGCAGGTGAAGAACTGGGCGCGGACGGTTTTGAAGCCATGATTGAAGAGGGACTGAAAAGCTCCAAAAGTGGGCATGCGCGCATCACCGCCGTGGCCGAGCGATTAAGCGCCACCGGCGAAGCCCTGCGCGACGATGTCACGGTTTTGGTCATTGATGACGCTAAACCCTTGCAAGACCGTCAAAAACAGGCAGACTATGACCCTGATCCGAAACCGCAACGAGAACTGCCGCGTATGGATGGTCCCATCGAAGGTCAACTCTGCACACTGAGCGTGCCCGCCCGGCCCGCCAGTCTGAAGCTGATCCGTCAAGCCATCAATGACACGGCGAATACCTGCGGTTTTAACAAAGAAGAATGCCAAGATTTGGTTCTGGCGGTGGACGAAGCCTGCCAGAATGTCGTGCGCCATGCCTACGGCGGGCGCGAAGACGGCGATATGGATGTGGAAATCCGCTGTGAAAGCAAAAACTTCGTGGTCTTGATCCGCGATTTTGCGCCCGCTGTAGATGTTTCGAAAATCCAACCGCGCGATCTCGACGACGTGCGCCCCGGGGGATTGGGCGTGCATTTCATTCGCGAAGTGATGGATGACGTGGAACATATGCCTCCACCCGATGGGCAGGGTAACCTGCTCAGATTGAAAAAAGCCATGTAAGGGCAGGGAACGATAAAAGATGGATATTTCAGTATCTGAAAACAATGGACTAAAGGTGGTCGGGATCACCGGCGAAGTGGATTTGAGCACTTCTCCGCAGGTGCGTGACGCTTTGTTGAAGGAATTGGCGGGAGGCTCTGGGGTTATCGTCGATCTGTCCGGCGTGGCGTATATCGATTCATCCGGCGTCGCTTCGCTGGTCGAAGCGTTTCAAACCGCCAAGTCCAAAGGCCAAGGGTTCGCTTTGGCGCAAGTCAGTGAAACGCCCATGCGGGTGTTGAAGCTGGCGCGCTTGGATCAGGTGTTTGTCATTTATGACACCATTGACGACGCCTTGAGCGGCTTGGCATAACCAAAAAAAGCTATAAGCTAAGCCGAAATTGTGTGCACCACTTGGGGGAGCCTTGAGAGCCCATGGCTGACGAGCCAAATCAAAACGCGATGAGCCGCTTTTTCGACCGTGTCGGCCGGGCGACCGTGTCCGGCATGGACGAGGTCGGACGCAACGGCTTCATGCTGGTTGAAGGCATCTATTGGCTGATTGTCGGCCCCCGCATGGGCCAGCCCGTCCGGATGAGCGCGGTCTTCGCCGAAATGATGGAAATCGGCGTGCGCGCCATCGGCATCATCGGCATTATGGCTGCTGCCATCGGTGCCATGCTTGCTATCCAAGGCATCTATTCTTTGAAGATCTTCGGCGCCGAAGGCCACGTGGTGGTCGGGGTCGCCTTTTCCATGGTGCGTGAATTTGCCCCGCTGATCACAGGCATTTTGGTTGCGGGCCGTTCTGGTTCTGCTTTGTCGGCGCGTTTGGGCACGATGAAAATCAACCAAGAGCTCGACGCCCTGGAAGTTATGGGCATCAACCCGACCCGCTTTTTGGTGGTGCCGTCGCTGATCTCGTCTCTGGTGATGGTTCCGGTCCTCACCTTCATGTCCATGGCGTTGGGGCTCTATGCCGCAGCCCTTTATGTGAATGCGGCGCTGGGTATGTCCTTGGCTGCGTTTTTCGACCAGACCATTGACGTTTTGTCGCTGGATGATCTTCTCCATGGGCTTGGCAAGGCCGCAATCTTTGGCATTTTGATTGCGCTCATCGGTGTGCTCAACGGCTTTATGGTCAAGGGCGGCGCGGAAGGTGTGGGCAAAGCCACCACGCGCTCCGTCGTGCAGTGCATTTCCGCCATTGTCGTCACGGATATGTTGTTCGCCCTTGTGGCGACGTTTTAGGGAGGCGTTATGAGCGAAGCTGAAAACACATCTCCCGCCACCGTTATTGAGGTCCGCGATCTGGTGACCCACTACGGTCCGCGTGAAATCTTGCACGGTGTGAACGTCGATATCGTCGAAGGCGAAATCATGGTGATTATGGGTGGATCCGGCTCGGGCAAGTCGACGTTCCTGCGTCACTTGATGGCTTTGCAGCCGCCTACATCGGGCACCATTAAAATCTTGGACCACGACGTCTGGAGCTTGTCGCAAAAAGAACTGTTCGATCTGCGCAAAAAGCTCGGCGTGGCGTTTCAAGGTGGTGCGTTGTTCAGTTCCATGACGGTGGGTGAAAACATCATGCTGCCGCTTTATGAGCACACCAAGCTGGACCGCATGACCATGGAAATCATGGCGCGCATGAAGCTGGAAGTGGTCGAGCTGTCGGGTTTTGAAGATTTGATGCCGTCCGAACTGTCGGGCGGCATGATCAAGCGCGCCGCCGTGGCCCGGGCCATTGTTATGGACCCACGGATCTTGTTTTTTGATGAGCCCAGTGCAGGGCTCGACCCGGTTGTGTCCAAGCAGCTGGATGAATTGATTTTGCGTCTGCGGGACGCCATGGGCATGACCATTTGTGTGGTGACCCATGAATTGGAAAGTGCCTTTACCATTGCGGACAGGATTACCGTTTTGGATCAAGGCAACATCTTGTTTGTTGGTACGGTCGAAGAATTGAGAAAAAGCAAGTCTGAACGCATTCAGAACTTGCTCAATCGCCGCTCGGAAGAAGCCGAGATCGACGCCGATGAATACCTGCGCCGCTTGACCGGCGATAAAGAAGAAGCTGAGGGAATGCCCAGATGAACACGGCAAAGATCAACTATGTTGCAGTTGGGATTTTCATAACCGCCGCCTTGGTGGGTTTTGTCATCGCCATGGCTATGTTGACGGGGCGCACGGGATCGACCGACGCCTACTCGTCAACGTACACCAACGTCACCGGGGTGAAGTTTGGCACTCAAGTGCTGTACGAAGGTTATCCCATCGGCCAAGTGGAAAGCGTCACGCCCGTCCCCGTGAACGGGTCGATGAAGTTCCGCGTCGATTATGAGGTTATTGAAGGGTGGCAAATCCCTGACGACAGCATCGCGCGCATCGGTGCTTCGGGTTTGTTGTCGGCGATCACCATTAACCTTGACGCAGGCTCCAGCCCTGTCCCCTACAAACCGGGGACAGAAATTACGGCGCAAGAAGCATCCGATTTATTTAAGGTCATGTCGGGTGTTGCGGGTGATATCTCAAGCTTAGCGGAAAATGATCTACGCCCCTTGCTGGCAACCATCAACACCGCCGTGGGGAATTTTGCGATTACTGTGGAAACGGTGGGCGAATTGTTGGACCAAGACGGACAGCGCATGATCAAACAGTTCGCCATGATCGCGGATGATCTGTCTAAGTTGGTGATCGATCTGAATCAGCGCATTCCGCGCATTGCTGAAAACGTGGATACCTCTGCAGCCAACTTTGCGGACTTGTCGGCGAACCTTGACGACACGCGCCAAAAGCTTGACCAGTTGTTGCATGAAAGCAAAACCTTAGTGGGCGAAAACCGCAACGATGTGGAAAAATCCATCGACGACTTGAAGCACGTGACGGAATCTTTAGCGCGTCACATCGACAGCGTGAACCTCAACGTCGAAGGGGCTGCGCGTAACATGTATGAATTTACACGTGAAATCCGGGCCAATCCGGGCGTGTTGCTGTCGGGCTCCAACCCGCAGCAAAAAGGCAAATAAGGGGTGTAAGGAACATGACCATGAACAGCTTGTTGAAATCATCCCTGGCCGCAGTGGCGTTGTCGGTGGGCTTGACGGCATGTGCCGCGCCACCACCGCAACCCGAAGACATCTATTATCGCTTGTCGCCGCGCGCGGATGCAAAGATGGACGCGCCGATCTTGGACGGTGTGGTTGAGGTTGACCGCTTCGCTGCCGCCGGCTCACCATCCAGCCGTCCGATCCTGTACGCAGAAGACGGCACGCCCATGGTGACGGAATACCATTACCACTTCTGGATCGAAGCCCCACCCACCATGTTGCAAAGTGCTTTGGTGTCATACTTGCGTTCTGCCGGTGTGGCCAAACAAGTGGTGACGCCCGATATGCGGGTGCGTCCGGATTACACCGTTCAGGGGCGCTTGATCCGGTTGGACACCGTGCACGGTGACAACTCTTCGGGCATTGCCGAATTTGAGCTGGCGTTGCGCGATGAAAACTCCGGCAAGCTTGTTGTCTTGGGTGAGTACAGCACCGAAATCCCGGCTGAAACCAACGCGGTCAAACATTCCGTTGCCGCCATCGACGCGGCCGTGAAGAAGGTGTTCGACGACTTCGTTTTGGACATGCACAAACCGTGAGTCGACGGCCAAAGAAACACCGTGGCCGTAAGCGTACGGCCCCAAAGCTTGTGCGCGAACAGCTGGATGTCAGCGTGCAAAGCTTGGGCGCGCAAGGCGACGGCATTGCCCACGCTGAATTTCAAGGCAAGTTGCAACAGCTCTATATCCCCGGTGCATTGCCCGGTGAAAGTGTGCGCGTCGAAACACGTGCCAAACGTGGCGAGGGTGTGTTGTGCCAACTCTTGGACATAGCTTCTAAAAGTGAAGATCGCAAAGACGCCGCGTGCCCGCATTTTGACACCTGCGGTGGGTGCGCGCTTCAACACTTAACGGATCAGGCCTATGGCGCTTGGAAACAAGCGCGTGTGGTCGAGGCCTTGCAAAAGCGCGGCTTTGACACTGTGCCTGTCTCGGCCCCTATACGCATAGGTGAAGGAACGCGCAGGCGCGTCACGTTCACGGCGCTCAAACGCGGCAAAAAGCTGTTTTTTGGTTTTAATGCCCGCGCATCCCATGATCTGGTGGCGGTGGAAAATTGCCCGTTGTTGGTGGCAGAGCTCAATGCCTTGATTGCCCCCATGCAAGCCGCGTTCGGTGCATTTTTGCAAGACGGGGCGCGGGCGCGCATTCATGTCACAGACTGCGAAAACGGTGCGGATATTTTAATCGAATGTGATCAGACCCCAGACTTGGCTGCACGCGAAGCTTTGGCGGCGTTTGTTCAGTCCTGTGAGACCGCGCGTATCGGCTGGAAACAAGACGGCCAGAGCCCCGAACCGATTGTGCAGGCGGCCACGCCCCTGATCGATTTGTCGGGGGTCAAGGTCGAGCTGCCCCAAGGCGCGTTTTTACAGGCGAGCGTTGTGGGTGAGCATGCCATCCGTGATGCCGTTTTGGCGGGCCTGGAGGGAGTTTCTGGGCGCTTTGCCGATCTTTTTTGCGGGCTTGGGAGCTTTTCCGTGCCCTTATCCCGCCAAGGCCGGGTGGACGCGTTTGATGTGACCGAGGCATCGTTGAAGGCGTTGGAGCGTGGCGCCGGGCGTGCAGATTTAGGCGGGCGTATCTCTGCCCATGTGCGCGATTTGGGCAATAATCCGCTTGTCGGCAAAGAGCTGTGCGTCTTTGACGCCGTCGTGTTCGACCCACCACGCGCAGGTGCGCTGGACCAAGCCCAGCAATTGGCTGAGGCTGATGTGCAGCACGTGGTTGGCGTGTCGTGCAACCCGGCGACGTTCGCCCGGGATGCGCGGGTTCTTGTGGATGGTGGATTTCAGCTGATTTCCGTTCAGCCCATCGACCAATTCACCTACAGCCCGCATGTGGAGCTCGTTGCTCAATTTCGCCGTTAATACCCAAAGGGGTGTTTTAAAAGGCTCTGAGCTTCATTATAAAACCCTCAAATATATGTGGCCTCCCCATCCCATAGCTGCTTTGCGGCTAGATTTTGTTTGAGTTGAGGACACATAGGTATTCCCATGCCCGATACGCCCCAGAACGACGCTTTTCGCGGTGCCGAACACAAAATTCTTCCCCGCGCCTGTCATTTGCGTGACGAGCTGGCCGACAAGCTCCAGCAATTCCAGCGCGAAGCGCGGGAAAATCACTTGCAATCCCCGATCCGGCGCATGGCTCTGTATGTGTCGTGTCTGCGTCAATCGGGCGACGTGTCGACAGGCGGCTTTTCCGACCTGGTTCGACTGTTGACGCTCAGTGCCTTTAAATACCGCGCCCAGCGCCTGCGTGATTATGTTGGGGAGCTGGATGTCGATAAAAACGAACAGCTTTTGCACGATTTGTTCGAAGGCTTGACCCAAGACGACGGCGCCAAGGCCGATTTTGATGTGTTCAAAAGTCGGGTGGAGCGGGAAGTCTTTGGCGTGGTGTTTACCGCGCACCCGACGTTTACCGTGTCCCAAGACCTGACCGAAGCCGAAGCGGCGCTGGCCGTTGAGTGCAATCCGGATGGCTCTAAATTGAGCGAGGCCGAGTTCGACGCCCTGGTGAAATCCATCGCTGAAAAGCCCCATGGCACGCCGGACCAAATCGGTCTGGCGGACGAACAAAAGTTTGCCACCATGGCCATCGGCAACATTCACCTGGCCTTGCGCCGGGTCTATCGCGTGGTGTTTGCGGTTGCCCAAAAGCATTACCCCTACCAGTGGCTCACGTTAACGCCGAAGCTTTTGTCGGTGGCGAGTTGGGTGGGCTATGACTTGGACGGCCGCGCCGATATTGGGTGGTCCGATACGTTGTTCATGCGCATGAGTGTGGAACGCTTGGCGTTGGAAAGTTATCTCGACAGCCTTGACGGTGTTTCTGGTGTGGACGACGCGCGCGCTATGCTAAGGACCGCACTTGTGCAGTTGGACGGCGATTTGGAGCGCTTGGCCCTGAACCCCAACTCCATTGACGAAGTTGGCGCGTTTAGCCGTGCGTTGGCTGAAGGCGTGGAAGATCGCTTGGTCAGCATTGCGGGCGTCACGGATGTGTTGACCGACACGATAGAAGCAGGCGGCGAACACGCTGTGGACTTAGCCGTGTTGCGTGCGGAAATGGCAAACTTCGGTCTGGCCTTTGCGCAAACGCACATGCGCATCAATGCCACACAGCTGACCAACGCCATTCGCCACAACATCGACATCACCACCATGCCCGAAGACCCCGCCAACCGCCGCCGGTATTTGGTGGAGATCGCAAGCTTGTTGCAAAACGTCAAGCCGGTGTCTGTCAACTTCGGCACCATTATGAACGAACGCGCCACGGCGAAGCGTGTGTTCATGCTGGTCGCCAAATTTTTGACGTATGTGGATCAAGACGAGCCCGTGCGCTTCTTGATCGCCGAATGCAACACGCCGTTCACGGTGCTGACGGCGCTCTATTTTGCCAAGCTGTTTGGGGTGGACGACAAAATCGATATCTCCCCCTTGTTCGAAACCGGCT
This sequence comes from Magnetovibrio sp. PR-2, assembly GCF_036689815.1. NCBI lineage: Bacteria > Pseudomonadati > Pseudomonadota > Alphaproteobacteria > Rhodospirillales > Magnetovibrionaceae > Magnetovibrio > Magnetovibrio massiliensis. The sequence continues at coordinate 60,033 of NZ_JBAHUR010000011.1, forward strand.
TTGCCTTGGACCAAGGGCACGAGATCGTCACCGAGCTTTTGAAAAACCCGACCTATGTGGACTATGTCAAAGGGCGCGGGCGCATTTGCATTCAAACGGGCTTTTCGGACGCGGGGCGCTACATCGGTCAAGTTCCGGCATCCCTCGCGATTGAGCGCATCCGCATCAAACTTGCCAAACGCATCAAGGCCAGCGGGGTTGAAGGTGTTTCGCTCCTGATCTTCGACACCCACGGGGAATCCATTGGCCGCGGCGCGCATCCCTTGAGCTTTGCGGACCGTCTGGATTACACCTATCCACCCCAAGCCCGCGCGAAGTTCCAAGCCGCCGGCATTCATGTGAAACAAGAAGTCAGCTTCCAAGGCGGCGATGGGTATGTGTATTTTGCCCATCCGAACTTAGCCTTCGCCACGGTGTGCCGTCTGTTGGAACACGCGCTGACCCGTAAAACGAAACCTGTGTCGGCAGATGTGTTTTACGAAGACACGGATTATTCGTTGGATTATTTCATGACCGTGACGGGCTTTAATGAGCGGCTCATGGAAAACCCGAACTATGCCGCGACGTTGAACTTGTTCGGCACCAACTTGCTGTACCCGACCGGTTCGCGCAAAGTTAAACGCCAGCACGAAGGCGGGGCGCAGGTGGACTTGGAACACCCCAGCCAAGTGCGTGCCATTCCGCACAATGCGATCTTGCAACAGCTGGGTTATTTTTCCAACACCATCAGCGGGCACGGCAAAGCCATCGCCAAAGACCAAGACCGCTTTGCCGAAGTCTTCCAATTGTCGGATCGCTGTCGCCGCTTCACCGCGATGGTGGCTTATGCAAGACATCTTTCAAACTTGGATGCGTTGCACGGGTATGTGTCCCTGTTTGACCCAGCCATATGGCTGCGCCGTGCGGCCATCGAAGAAAACCCTGAGCGTGCCGAGCAAATGCAGACCTTGGCCGATCTTTTGCGCCACTCCAGCCGTCACGAAAAGGTCAACCGGGTCTATCGCATTTTCTTGAACGATACACTCTATCTGGATCGTGGCCTCAAAGCCGTTGGCGCGGATGAAATGCTGCCGACGTTGGTGGACGATTGTTACCCCGATTTGTTGCTGTTGCATGCGGTGCGCATTGCGCTGATCCACGAAATGTTTTTGCTGGCGGCGCGCTTGCCGAAGTTCTCTGACCGTCAGGTGTCTTCGTCGGATGAAACCATTCAGGCGCTGTTGAACCTGGATGTGGAGCACGCGCTGAACGTTCTGCGCAATGCTTTCCCGGTTTCGGGCGCGGATACGGACGCCAAAGCGTTCGGCGAAGAAGCGACCTACCGGACGGATGCCGAACACGGCTATGAGAAGGAACACCGCGAGCTTTTTGCCCCCTTGGAAGAGCTTTATGACATGACCCGGCGCATCTCCATCGCCGTCGCGCACATATCAGGTGCCGTTGGCTAGCGGCTAATTATGTTTCAAAACTTACCCAAAAGTGTGGGCGGTTTTGCATTTATAACGCATTTTTGAGCCAATTTTATATGAAAGTTCCAATATATATGGATTTCATCAACTATTTCTGTATCATGGTTTTTGGAAGTACAAAAAGTTGATAAAGAAGAAGGGGACTTTGTATGAAAGTTGAAACGATCCTCCAACGCAAAGGCAATAAAGTTCTGTCCTTGCGCCCCGAAGACACCATTCAAACCGCAGCTGCGATTTTGACCATGAATAAAATCGGTGCTCTTCCGGTTCGTGATGGCGAAGATTTGTTGATCGGCATCTTGTCCGAACGCGATATCGTTAAAGGCTTAAACACCAATGGCGCAGACGTCATCAACAACCGCGTTCGCGATTTGATGACCGAAAAGGTTACGACCTGCACCTTGGATGAAGAAGTCGTGGATGTTCAAAGTAAAATGCACAACGGACGTTTTCGCCACATTCCTGTGATCGAAGACGGCAAGCTTTTGGGTGTGATTTCCCAAGGCGACGTCATGCACATGTGCATTGAAAAAGCACAAACCGAAGCCAATGTGATGCGCGAACTCGCCATCGCTCGCGGCTAACAAACTTAAAAACGCGACCAAGCGTGCTGCCCGGCAAGGAATGGCCCCTTGCCGGGTTTCTTATGTTCTGGGACACTGTTGGCGGCTTGAGTATGGGAGGTTTTTATGGCTGTTGATTTTAAAGTGCTCACCGTTTTGGTGGTCGAGGACGAAGCGTTCTCGCTCACGGTTGTGACCAAGGTGTTGCAAGGGTTGGGTGTTCAAAACATACTTTGCGCCGAAAACGGCCAAGTGGCCTTAGATGTGTTGGAAGACACGCGCAATGTGGACATGATCATCACGGACATCGAAATGCCGGAACTCAATGGCTTTGAGTTTGCGCGCCGTGTGCGCTACGGCCAAGTGGAACGCTTTAAGTCTGTGCCGATTCTCATGCTGACCGGAGCCGACACCGAAGACAACATCCGCAAAGGCCGCATCCACAAAATCAACGCGTTCATCGTCAAACCGCCAAAGCCGGAAGAGCTGAGGGATCATATGTTGTTGGCGTTGGGGTAGTTGTTCACAGGTACTTGCCCCTGAGCGAGCCGAGGGAAGTAAACTAGCTACTTCACCGCCACCCCATCCTCAACAATCGCCAACAAAGCTTCAATCGCCGCATCCGCGCCGTCGGCGATTTGGGTGATGGTGCTTTCCAGCATGTAGCACGGCGCTGTGACCAGTTTGTATTTCGGATCAATCACGATGCCGACGTGGCCGGTGGGGGAATGTTTTGCGCCCATGGCTTCGATGGCGGCGGCGGTGCCTTCGTCTTGGCCGATGGTGACCTCAGGTGCGTTCAAAACCTTTGCGATGACCGCAGGGGCAATGCATAGGGCTGCGATGGGTTTGTCGGCTGCGACTGTGTCGTTCACCGCACGGGTGACGTCGTCGTTGACGGTGCAGTCCGCTCCATCAAATGCGAATGAGGAGAGGTTTTTCGCCGCGCCAAACCCGCCCGGGAAGGCCACGGCGTCAAAATCTGAGATGTTGAATGCGGATAACGGCTGAATATCGCCCCGCGCAATGCGCGCACTTTCGACCAAGACATTGCGGGTTTCACCTTCGGCGACTTCGCCCTTGGTGTGGTCGATCACGTGGGCTTGCTCCACATCGGGCGCAAAGCACTGATAGCCGACGCCGCGTTTGTCGAGCGCATAAAGCGTGAACACACTTTCGTGGATTTCCGCGCCGTCGAAAACGCCGCAACCGGAAAGAATGACGGCAACTTTGGGGGATGTGGATGAAGTCATGGCAAGGCTCCTCTTGTCTGGCAAGAAAAGTTTATCGCCAAAACTTCTACATATCCAGGGCGCGCTTGTAGATGTCCAAGAGGTCTTCTTGCTCTTGGCGCTCAGACACGTCCATTTTGCGCAGGCGCACGACTTGGCGCAAAATTTTGACGTCGAAGCCCGTGCCTTTGGCTTCGGAATAGACTTCACGAATGTCTGCAGCCAGCGCCGCTTTTTCTTCTTCGAGACGTTCGATGCGCTCCACAAATGAGCGCAAGCGATCGCCTGCAATGCCACCAACGTCGGTCATGGTGAAATCCTTTGATGCATTTACGTTGGCGGAAACTTAGCCGCCAAGTCCTGTTCCGTCCATGTGGAAAACCTGGGGGTAACAGGGGATAACTTCAAAGATCCTCAACGGTGGTGGTGACCAGCCAATCGACCACGGCTTGCAGGGCTTCTTCATGGCTGGCACCCAGGCCCAGGGCGGTGTCATAGGCTTTGATTTGTTCATGCGCACTGGTGCCCAGATCCAAAATTGTGGGAATGCGCGCAAGTTCTTTTTCGCAGCCCAAAACCTTGGCGTCTTCAGCCAGCATGTCCATCAATTCCGCCATCAATTCGCGGAACGGCACCATTTCGCCGCGGCCGAAATCGATCATACCTTCGTCCACACCGTAGCGCTGTGCGCGCCAACGGTTTTCGTTGATCAACATGTGGGCATAGCTGCGCCAGCGTTGGTTTGATCTGCGCAAGCGATAAAGCATGCGCAGCAAACATTGGAACAGGGCTGCGATGGCGCTGGCGTCTTTGAGGCGCGTGCAGACATCGGAAATGCGCATCTCCAAGGTGGGGAAGCGTTCCGCCGGGCGCAGGTCCCACCACAGCATGCTGCCGTCCGGGATGACGCCCGCGTTTACCAAAACGTCCACATGGCGGCGGTAATCGCCATAGGTTTCAAACCGGCTGGGCAGCCCTGTGCGCGGCAGCTCGTCGAACACGCTCAGCCGATACGACTTCAGCCCCGTATTGTCACCGCGCCAAAACGGCGATGAGGTCGACAGCGCCAACATATGCGGCAGGAAGTACTTGGCCTGGTTCAATAGATCGATGCGCATTTCGTCGTCATCGATGCCGACATGCACATGCATGCCACAAATCAATAAACGCCGGGCCACACCCTGCATGTTTTCGGCGAGCTCGTTATAGCGTTCTTTGTCGGTGTGAACCTGGGCGGTCCATTCTGAAAACGGGTGGGTGGAGGCAGCGATGGGGGCCAAGTCGTATTCATCGGCGATGGCGGCGACTTCTTTGCGCAGATAGGCCAGTTCGCCTTGGGCTTCGGCAACGGATTTACACACCGTGGTGCCGACCTCGATTTGGGCTTTGAGAAATTCGGGTCGGACCAAGTCTTTAATGCGGGTTTCGCAGGCGGCTAACATTTCCGGCGGCGGCTCGCTCGCCAGCGCACGGGTTGTTTCGTCCACCAGAAGATATTCTTCTTCGATGCCGATGGTAAAACTGGGTTCTTTGACCGCCATGGTTCCCTCCCCTTGGCGTTGTTACATGTGTATCACTTCGTGCAGGCCGTCTTGTGACAAAATATGGCGCAGGGCGTCGGCCAAGATGTCGGCCCAGTGGGACGCTTCTTCCGGCGTTGCGCAATGGTCTTGGCGAATTTCCACCGCACAGTTGGCTAAGCCGCCGGATGTGCCATGGGTGTCGATGGTGTAGGCAATCTCTTTGCCGGAATAGGGCTGGTTGTCTCCCACAGTGAGGCCGTCCCAGGCGCTGAGATGTTTGATCAACGGCAAAGGCATGCGTTCGTCCCGGTTCCACAACACACCGATGTCCCAAATCCGGTCTTCGCCGTTCATGGACGGGGTGAAGCTGTGGATGGAAAACAGTGCAGGCGGGCGACCGTCGCGCTTCCACACGGCGGCGATCTCTGCGTTGATGGCGGCGTGATAGGGCGCGTGCAGGGCGTGGATACGGGCCTCGGCATCTGTGCGGCTGAGGTTTTGATTGGCTGGAATAACAATGCTGTCGCTGACTTCGGGGATGGATCCCGGATCGCCCGGCTGGCGGTTTAAATCGATCACCAAGCGCGAATACCCCGCCAAAACGGCACGCGCATCCAAACGATCCGCCAAGCAGCGCGTGATCATGTCCGCGCCGATGTCATAGGCGATGTGCTTTTCGAAGTGCTCGCTCGTTAAACCCAGACCCCCAAGTTTAGTCGGCACCCGGCGGCTGGCGTGGTCAGAGACGATCACCAATGGCGCATGTCCGCCTGGATTGTAGACCTCAAAAGGTGCGGGATCGTCGGGTGCAAGGAAGCTATCGCCAGAGTTCGGGGCGGGTATGTCAACAGAACGGGTCGTGTTTTGTGTTTCCATCCTATAAGTATAGTCCCTTCTTTTCTCCGATGGCAGATGTGAAATGACGCAACGCGCAGAGAATCTCAAAACCGAACGGCTGGCCTTCGTGCTGTTGATGGTTGGTGCGGCGTGCATTGCGTTTGCCCCGATTTTTGTCCGCCTGTCGGAATTGGGCCCCACGGCGACGGCCTTTCACCGCATGCTTTTGGCTATGCCCGCATTGTGGTTATGGCTCAAGTGGGGGGAGAAAACCGATGACGCGCCTAAGCTCACCAAGCCTGAATACACCCGTTTGGCCTTGGCTGGTTTTTTCTTCGCGGGCGATATGTCGGTTTGGCACTTTTCCATCCACTACACCAGCGTGGCGAATTCGACCTTGTTGGCGAACTTAGCCCCGATCTTTGTCACACTGTTTGGCTTTGTGTTGTTCAAAGACCGCGTTTCAAAGTTGTTTGTGGGTGGCATGGTGTTGGCTTTGTTGGGGGCCGTGACGTTGATGAGTGAGAGCCTGGAGCTTTCAGAACAAACGTTTTTTGGTGATATCTTAGGCGTCATCACGGCGGTGTTTTATGCGAGCTATATTCTAGCTGTGGGACGCTTGCGCGCGCGCATGGCGACGCGGGTGATTATGTATTGGAGCACGCTCTTTTGTGCCGGATTTTTAGGGGTTCTGACGGCGCTGTCCGGCGAAGTTTGGCTACCGGTGACGTTCAACGGTTGGGGCATGCTGATCGGTTTGGCGTTGGTTGCACAAGTCTTTGGGCAAGGCCTGATCGCGTATGCTTTGGCGCATCTGCCTGCTTCGTTTGGATCGGTGAGCTTATTGTTCCAACCGGTGATCGCGGCTTTGGCGGCTTGGGTGATTTTTTCCGAAGCCCTGGGGCCGCTGCAGGGCATTGGGGCGGCGGTGGTTCTTGCAGGTGTGGTTTTGGCGCGGCAAGGTAGCCTCAAACAAAAACAGCGCACACCGTAAGGCATGCGCTGTTTTGTTGGTCGCGTCAGTCTCGATTATTTTTGAACAGGTGCCGCAGGGCGCGGAACCGGAGCATACGGCGCGTAGCCATACGGTGCATATCCGTAAGGGCCATAGGCGTTGTAACCATTGTAGCGGTTCACGTTGTTGCCATAGCCGTAAGCGTTGGCGTTGGTGTTTGAACGACCGGACATGCGCATGTTGAAGGCACCGTCCATGTTGCCCGAACCCGCACCGTTGCCGTAGCCATAGTTGTTGCCCGTGAGCGTTGAGCTGTTGTAGGGACCATAGGGTGCCAGCGGAACACCAGCAGGGGTCACTTGGCCACCGGCTTTGCCGTCTTCATCGTTGGCAGCGGCTTGCAGCGGTGCGCCCGTCATCGGACCCATGTGCGGACCTTTACCCATGCCCGGGTGCATACCCCGTTGCATACCAGGCATCATGCCGGGTTGCATGCCTTGGGCCATGCCCTGAGACATTCCCGGGTGCATGCCTTGCGCCGTGGCGGGAGCTTGTGCCGTCGGAGCCGTGGATTGGGTTGCGGCAGATGCGTCGGCTTGAGCCGCCGGAGCCGCTTCATCACCAGCCGTCGCCGTTTCAGCGTCAGCTTCATCCGTTGCAACGTCACCGGTTTCAATCAAGCTGTCGTCACCGAAACCCAAGGCCGCAGTCATGGAGGACATGCTTAGGCTGTCTTCTTCAAGGCCCAAGCTTTCCATCACGTCAGGTTGGCTGGCAAAGCCGTAAGCGGCAAATGCCAAGATAACGCCAGCAGCAATCATGCCGGGCTCTTTGTAGAAGGGGCGTTTCGGTGCGGTGGCTGCCGGAGCCGGAGCCGGAGCAGGAGCAGGAGCAGGAGCAGGAGCGGGTTGAGCCGGTTTGGCTTCAGCTTTTTTCGGCTCAGGCTTCTTCGCTTCAGCTTTAGTAGGTTCAGCTTTTTTCGCAACAACCGTGGCGGTTGCAGCCGCAGCGGGCGCCGCACTCGCAGCCGGTTTGCTTTCGGCTTTGGGCTTAGCAGCTTCTGCTTTCGGAGCCGCTTTTTTCGCCGCAGCCTTTTTTGGTGCCGCTTTTTTCGCCGCAGCTTTTTTCGCTGCAGCTTTCTTCGGCGCAGCTTTCTTTGCTGCCGGTTTGGCTTCTGCCTTCACTTCAGCTTTGTCTTCCGTTTTTTTATCGTCGTTGGCCATTTGGGTAACCTCCGGTTCTACAGAAATGGGGAGGGCGTCTTCACCGTTGAGTTCTTTGGCTGCGGCTATGACGCCCGTGGCGCGGTCTCCGCTAAAGCCTTCAATGGTGGCCAGTTTCGCCGGGTCGGCGTTGGCGACGTCGTCGATGGTTTTCAGTCCGGCGTTAGACAAGCGCTCAGCGGCAGCTTTGCCCACGCCTTTGATATCGGTCAGTGTCGGTTTTTCCATCGAACGCGTTCCCCCTTATATGAAGCGATTAAACGCAAAAAGCCGACGGTGAGTCGGCTGGTTCAAGTCGCTCGGGCAAGTCAGATAGGCGAGAGCCCCGAACAAGCCCTAGTATAAGACAACACCGGGGCAAAGTATGCCCCGGTGTCATAAACGTCTTATTATTTCGCAGCCGGAGCAGCAGGTGCTTGGAACTGCGGAGCGTACGGTGCGTACGGGTACGGAGCGTAACCAGCCGGAGCTTGAGCAGCGCCGTTAGCAGCCGGAGCAGCCGGAGCGCCAGGAGCGCCGTAGCCATACGGAGCGTAGCCATACGGAGCATAACCGTTGTAACCGTTCCAGCCGTTGTTCCAGCCGTTGTTGCCAGCGCCGTTTCCGTAGCCGTTGCCGTTGCCGCGACCGGACATGGAGAAGTCAAAAGAGCCGTCGCCGTTACCGAAGCCGTTGCCCCAGCCGTTGCCGTTGTTGTAGCCGTTGCCGTTGCCGTTGTTCCAGCCCCAGAAAGCTTGAGCGGAGGTAGCGGACAGAGCTGCAATACCGATAGCAGCTGCAAATGCGATGGTTTTGATGTTTTTCATAACGTAGTTCCTTACTAAAACTTGCAATGTGTTTTGCGTTTCATGATTGGTGCTGACCACTCATGCACCGAGTTTGGTAGTTCCATTTGGGAGTTTGTTATTTGTTCAGGCTCTTTAAGGCCGTTTGATTTATTAGCTGTAACTTATTTAGAGAAATCTAATACAACCGTCAACAGATATTCCAAATTTTTTGATAACGGTTTTGTGATCGCTGTGGATAAAAGTCTATAATGAATTGATAAATCGATATAAAATGACCACATTAGAATGTCTGGAAAGCGACAATTATAACGGTTCTGTGGGGCATGTGAGGCCTTGCGTGTGTGTTCTAAAGGGGTTTAAAAGTCCAGAAAAATTCGTTTGAGTGGAATTTTCTTGCTAGGAGCGCAGACTCGCCAAGACAAAACATGGTACGGCTGCGACCGGATTCCGCCAGCTCGGCTTCACATCAGACTTGCACGAGAAATGTATGCAGGATTTCGCACGGTGTGTCCCTTTCGGTGACCCACTGTCGCAACATAGGCATAACTTCATGATTTTGGGGAGATGGTGCCGCCGGACAGAATTGAACTGTCGACCTCACCCTTACCAAGGGCCTGTATTCCCGCACTTTTCCTCACATTTCACCACGGAAAACTGCGGTTTTTTCATCCATTTGAGGCCATTTTATGGGGTTTTGTACCAGGCTGGTACGAAACGAATGCGCGGGATTAGTGTATCTGTTTTGGCGAAAGCGGAATTCTGACTTTTACTATGTACTCAGCAGCCGAAGAATATACACGCCCGGAGAACCGGTGAAAATTAGCCACTACTGGACATTTCCAGCCTGATCAATGGTTCAAATCAGACTTTCAGTGTTTCTTTGACCCACATGTGAAATGTGGATCAATTGTGTCGCTCTCTTTGAGGATTGTATTGTCCGATTTTATATGGTTTGGGGCTTCTCTTGCTTCGCCAGGTGTCATGCCAAATTTGGATTTAAAAGCCCGAGAAAAATGTGCCTCGCTGGCAAAGCCCCAACTGTAAGCGATTTCAAAGATGCGGCGCTCGTTTAAGCTTGGCGATATAAGATCCTTAGCACACCGTTTTAGGCGACGGTCTTGAATGTAAGCTTTCACCCCGCCATAAGGTTTGAAAAGGCGAAAAAGGGTTGCTCTGGACAGGCCAAGTTTTGCGCACAAAGTCGTTATGGTTAGATCTGCATCTTGAAGGTTATTTTCAATTTCCAGTTTCGCACGCATGAGGGTGGAGTGCGACAAGTTTGAAATGCCGTCCTTTACCGTGTCGGGGCTGCCATTGAGGGCGGAGGCCAAAAGTGACAGAGTGGAAGATATGGTCATAGCTGCATCTTCACTGGAAATCGTATTGGCCACCCTATTCATTGTTTTCATGTACTCAACAGCCAAAGTCACCAATGGGGACCCAGCTTTCAGAACTCGACCTTGTTGAGTGTCTGGAGAGTTGAGAAGGGGAGCTAACATATGGCGCGGCACAATATATGTCAGATTGGTGAAGTCTGAAGTTTCCGCCAAATGGTGATCAGCAAGATCCATGACCAGCAAATCGCCGGGTTCCGCTATGGTGAGCGTATTTCCACGGCAAATATTTTGAGTTCCTGAGAGGTGAGTTTGAATCAAATAATAATCCAAACCGTCCTGAGCCACCCGCAGTGAGCCGCGCAAAAACTTCTGGGCCATTGAGTCACATCGCGTGAACACAATCTGTTCGTCCAGCAGGTAACTGGTTAGCGATGCATCAAACCCATCCTCCGTGTTTGTGGCATCGAGTTCCACATCAAACAATGTGGAGATGGCGTCACGCCAGACCTGGGGTTGGTTTTTTTCGGGGGCATCACGCGTGGAAAAGAAAGATTTCTCCACAGTCTTACTGTGTTCTTTGCTCATGCAACAGCCCTTATGACCAGCCCCAGATATTTATGTGTCAGTATGGTAGAGCATTAAGGAAGAACGCCACCTGATGTGGTGCTTGTATACTATATATTATCCTTAAGTCGTATGTGGTCAATGGATTTGATACTTTCAGTCAAATTTCTGGACACTTAAGGACCTATACTGATTCCCAAGTTTCCGGGCAGAAATATTGGGGGGGGGGTACCTTGAAAAAATATCGCAGTTGGCATGGTTTCGTTACGCAGTTTATGGCGGCAACCCTTACAATTTGTTTTGTTGGGTTAAGTGATGGTAGCCCGGCTGAGGCAGCTGAAGAGAAACTTCAACTTCGGCTTTTGGGGTCTGAATACTGTGTCAAAGTCGGGTCGAAGACCAACCGACATAAATCTAAAGAGCTGTTGTTTGTCGATTGCAAAGACCCCAAAACAAAGGGCTTTGTCTTTAACAATCAAAAACAAATTTCTATCGGCGGGAAATGCGTCGATCCACAAGCTGAAAATATTGTGTGGTTGCACAACTGCGATCTCCATGAAGGCAAAGTTTTTGAGCCGAAAGACAACAAACTTTACAACCCCTACACAAAAACTTGTCTGACGCCCAATGGTGACCCAGCGCTCAAGGCAACCCGATTGGTGGTTGGCCCCTGTGATAAAGCTGCCGATATGTTCTTGGGGCTGGAGCCCATAGCGTTGTCCAACTTAGGCCCAGAAATCCCAGCCGACCAACGTGCTCAGATCGCTATCGCTGGAACGGGGCGCTGTCTGGCGCTCGGGACGGAGCGCAACAAATTGGGTGCGCTCAAGGTCACATTGGGAGACTGCAAAGACCCTTCCACCCAACTTTTCGGTTTCTACAGAAACAACATGCTCTTGGCCGAGCGCAAATGTCTCGACCCGCAAGCAAACGACGTGCTGTGGATGTATGACTGTTCTGATCATGAAGGGAAAGTTTTCACCTTCCAAGATGGGAAGTTGATGGCCAAGGCGTACAACAAATGCGTCCAGCCTGACGGCAAGGCGACACAGAAGAATGTCGGCATTAAGCTTGGGTCATGTGCAAAAGCGCCTGAGATGATCATGGGGACTGAGGCCGAAGCTTTGGCCAAAGTGATGAACGTCAAAGCCAAGGAATTGCCTAGCCTCGGGGCCATGCCTTTCTTTGTCTCGCAAAAGGGAAAAGATTATCACGCTGGTCAGGTGCGTTTCCTTGGTCACTTGACGGATGCGGTGGTCTTCCGTCCGCAAGGGGCCAAACGAAACATTCTAGCACTCATGCCCAACAGTCTTGGGTTGCAAGATTTGATTGTCGATTATGATAAGACGGCGTTTGCGAAATCAAAAACGGATGATCTCGTCTTGTTTGTTGCCTTAAAAGGAACGGATGCAAACAACGTTGCGATTGATCGCCTTCCGGAACTCTTAAAAGAGCGCTTGAAAGCGTCTATGGGCAACACCCGTAAATTTTCCATATCTCCCGGACTATCTTATTTTGGAAGCTTTGAAAACGGGAACAACGACCTTACTAAGCTCTTATCGCGCTTAGGTGTGCGTCAGAAGTCACATCAAATGTGGGGAATGTTGTCCCCGCTCTTTGTTGTGGCGGATCACCGCAACGAAGACGCTGCGGCTCAGCTTTTCAAAACCAAATCTGATAAGTTGATTGGCGGCCAAGATTTTCGCATCGCGTTGAATAAATTCGCCATTAAAGAAACGGAAAAAGCCTTGGCATTTAAAGAAGCTGCCTTGGCGTTTACCTATGATCGACCAGCCCGTTTGCAAACCTATGCCACACTGACTGCATTGGGCAAAAAATTCGCAATGCCGACGAGCATCGAATTTCTCGACAATGATGTATGGCGTTTGAGCGGACAATCGCAAGAAACATGGAAAGGTGCCTTGGGCTTGCGGATGGTGAACCTCAAGGCCGTTGGCTTTGAGGGTGAAGTTAAAGGGTCTGGAAGAGACCGCAAAGCAGAGCTGTCGCTTGTATCTTCGGGCGATATGCTGGGCTTGCCATTGGGCGACAAGCATCCCATGGCGCTGACTTCTAAGGGTGTCACCGATATTGAGTTTAAGACCAGCGGAACACTTCCGGCGGGGAAAATACCTCTTCTCAAAGATATCCCTGGCGCCAAAGAATTGGTGTTTCAGAATTTGGTGGTGGGCAAGCGTGCCATATATGGTGAGGTGGCCTGGGATCGGTTCAAAATGAAAACCCGCGCCGTCATTATGAAGAACAAGGTGGGCGGTCAGTCTGTGACCTCTGTGGTGGTGCGAGGCGAAGATCTGAGCATCGGCAAACTTATGCCAAAGGTACCAGAGCCCTTTCGCAGCATTAAATTTCCACATGCTGCCTTGTTCATCAGCAACAAAGATGCTCCACAAGCTTTAAAGGTGGGGGCATTGCCGAAAGTTGCGCAAGATATGCTCTCAGATATTGCAGGTGGGCCTGATGCTGGGGCACCGTTGATTGAAGGCTTTGGGATCATGGGGGCGCTTACGCCTGAGCACATCCCCAACCCTCTCAGAGGGGTTCTCAAAGACCGTTTGGGAGTCTTCAACTATGTTGACGGTCCCCTGATGGTCATTGGCGGCATTGAGGGTTTGTTGGGTAAATCTCCTCCAAACATGGTGGTGAAGGCAGCCCTGCCAGCATTTAAGTTTCCGAAAGGAACCCCGCTGGATAAGGTCGTGAGTTTTGACAAAGTCGGCACCGATTTCTTCATCAAAGTTCAGATGTACACGGGCATCATGATGGCAGGTGTGGGCGGTGATATGACCATCACTGTCCCAGAGCTGGGTGATCCCAAAAAATCTGACAAGCTGAAGATGCGCGGTGAAGTGATCGGGAGCTTAGATGCTGTATCCGTGGCTGGATCTATAAAAGTTGCGGGGATCATGGATGGTAAGTGGAACAAGCCATTTGGTTTGAATGACAATCTTTCTATTGAAGATCCAGCATTTGTCATTGGGTATGACACGGAAGGTTCCGTCGAGTTTGGTGTCGGCGGCAACACGACGTTTATGACCCAAGGGGGTAAGAAGCCTGTCGATCTAAAAGGCGACTTCCTGGTTAACATCAATTTCTCCAGCAGTTATCCCATCCCCAAAAAGCTTGGTGTGGTTTTTGAGGCTAACGAACTGAGCCTCATCGGTTATATGGAAATTGCTGACTCTTTGTTCAGAGGCACCCTAACGGGCCCCATGGCAAAAACGGTGATCAAGGGGTTGCCGCCAGCAGAACGTAAAGTGGCCGAAATTCTTCAGGCGGAATTGAAGAAAAACCAAGGCTCTCTCTATACGGCACTGAAACTTGATAAAATTCCAATGCCGTTCTTGGTCTACAAAGATATGGAACTTATGTTTGCAACGCCGGGGGCTTACATCCCGGGCCGTGAAGATACGCTCAACACCATGGGGGCAGTCATCGCGGGCAAGGCTGAGGTTCTGTTCAAAGGTAAACGTCACAGAATTGGTGAAACGGATAATCGGCTGACCCTGCGGGATGGCTTTAAACTTCATACGGAATTGGCTGGGTTCGAGCTTGGCCCAATTAAGCTGTCTGATTCGAAATATCACGCCGTCGCAAATCTCACGGAAATGCCAAAGGTTGAAGCTTACTTTAAGGCCAAGCTCTTTGGTGCGCACAGCGAGTTCGACGGAAAAATCACCCCATTGGTGACGACGATCAAGTCGCGCCAAGACTTTGGGGACATCTTGCAATACAACCTCAACGCATATGCTCGCCTGGACAAACCGCAAAGCTTGGAAGACATTTTCAAAGCGGCAAAATTCCGTTTGGCCAGCGAGTTGAGTGCTGACCCGGGAAAATGGATTCACAATCAGGGCCAAAAAGAGGTTAAGCGTCTCTTTGCGGGACTGAACGGCCTCAACAGCAAGGTGGCTTCGGATTTAGATGCGGCTAAACGGGAAGTGTCTAAGCTTGATAAAACCGTGGAAGCCATGCGCAACCAAGTCCGCAATGAACGTCGTTCCGCCACCGATAAGTTGGCTGATGCGCAACGCGACGTGCGTTCTCTTATGAATAGGATCAACAACCTCAATCGCTGGATTCAGAGCGAAGAGCGAAACATACAATCGTGCAATCAAACGATCCGCATTTGTGCTTTTGGAATTTGCAAAGATTGGGCTGACCTGGTCAAGCGAAGTGCTTGCCACGTGCGTAACATCGATCCCATCGCAAAAATTGCCGCGTTCCGGGCTGAACAAGGTCCGTTATACGTGGCCATGGAATCAGCGAACGGTGTTTTGGAAGCCATCAAGCGAGGGACTGACTTCCTGCCCATTGATCTTGATCCACGGGTGTCCGGGCCAATTGCCGCACGGGATGTTGCCATGGTTGCTTTGGATGGTGCCAAGTTGGCCAACAAAGGGGCTTCGGTTTTCAATCAGCTTTTGGAAAAGCAGCTATTGAATTTGAAGAACCCGGATATTTTTGCTCTGGAAAAAAGTCGTATTCGCGGTTCCCTGCAAGATGCATTGGATGGCGATCCGGTCCTGATCGAGCTGAGCTATCGTAGTTTTGGCGATCGTTATAGCGAACGGATGGCGTTGTCCATGTATGACCACAAATACAATGCTGAACAAATGTCGACGTTTGCATTGGGACTGGTCATCAAGCCGATCTTGGATGATGCCCGCAAGGGCGGATTGGTTCCGCACTTCATGCTCAACGAGCTGGAGCAGCTTTACATGAACCGCAAAGCTCAATCCGAAAAAGAGGCATTGAAGGTTATTCAAAAGACCGGAGACATCCAAGTGGCCTCGTTGGAGGAGGGGGGCTCCATATCCAGTGCCATTGACACTGTGCGTCAAGCTCGCTTGCAAAGCGAAAAGGAAGCTTCCGCACGCATGGTTAAGATGCGCACCAATATCATTGGGTATCGCAACAAGTACGCGTCAGGAATTCTCGAAGAATTTGGTGAGGGTGCTAGATTGTTGAGTCTGCGTTCGCATTCCGAGGATAAGTCCGCACCTCGAGATATGTGCCTGGAATCAACGGATGATAAGAACCATCGCGGCGCTTCGAAAGTCATCTTTACAGAATGTGCAGATAAGCCCAGCCAAATTTTTGTTATGGACCGCAGCGGTGAAGTTCATGACATCACCGGGCGCTGTCTGGATATGCAAGAACGTGACGAAGTGTGGATGTACACTTGTACAGGCCACCCAGGCATGCGTTGGGAAATTTCAGGGGATCATAAGCTATACAATCCTCATACACGGAGATGCTTGCGTGGCATTGGCGCGCCCATTAAAGAAGGCACACAAGCCGAAATCGATAAGTGTACGGACCGTTCCGCTGACGCAGTTGATGTCCGCAAGCGCCTGGCTGAAGTGAAAAAACGGCAAAGTAAATATGGCCGTAGCGCAAAACTCCTTGAAATTCGGACCCAAACCAATGACAAGGAAATTCCTCAACAGCTCTGCATGGAAACAACAACGGAGCGGAACCACAGGAAGGCTTACAAAGTGATTTTCACGGAGTGTAACTTCAAAGAAAATCAAGCTTACATCATCGATCCGGAGGGAAGAATTCGCGATCAAGGTGAATACTGCCTTGATATCCAAGAAAATGATTCACTGTGGATGTACACCTGTACGAGCCATCCTGCGCAGATCTGGAAACTTGAAGGTTCGTACCTCAAAAATAACGACACAGGTGCTTGCGTTCGGGCATACGGCAGCACGATTAGAAATGGTGCAGATGCGGAAACACATTACCGTTGCAATACCGATTCTGCTGTCGTAAGGCCTATGGAAATCAAATATTAAAGCTGAACGCTTGAATTGGAGAACCTTAAAATGAAACGCTTACTTATCGCCACTGTCGCAGTGCCCATGGTCTTGTGGACCACGGCTTCGTTTGCACAAACGAAAGTTTCTCAAGACGAGATCAACATGTGTCTTGAGACCATTGCGCAAATGTCGGGCGGGACCCCGCCAGAATCGGCCGTAAAGCTGTGTAAAGAAGGCAAAATTGAAGATGCAATCGCCATGGCTATGACTGGCGGTTGAGGCGTGCAGGGCTTTAAACCACAGTCAGTTTTTTGAGTGAAATTGGAGCCGCGTCACGAACATGTCCCCAAAACTGTAACGGTCCTCAAAGTATATTGGTTTAAAGCATTAAAGTTGATTTGGACCTTGGGATTGCAGCCTAAGTATCCATTGGTCAAAACCTTCGCCATTCTCTGCCCCAGCTTTTGACCACGGGGAGTTCGTTTCGGCAATCCTGTTGCGCAGGTAACCTGGTGGAATGTGAAAGTGTTGGCGGAATGCCCGGATAAAAGATACATCATTGGAGAAACCACAGTCCCATGCGATGTCGTAGATGGATGGTTTGTGGTCGCTTGGCTGAAGGATCATGGCCAAAGATTTTTCTAGACGTTTTTGGCGAATGATGTTTGCAATCCCTTCTGTATGTTCAAACATCTGATAGAGCTTCGAGCGTGACATTCCAAACTCTTTCGCAATTGTTGTCGGGCTCAGACGCGAATCATGCAGGTTGAGTTCAATGTAAGATTGGATAGCACGGCGTTTTCCAAGGTGGTGGTGAAGGCTTTCATCTTGCGGGTGTGTTGCAACTGTATTGAGATGGCGTGTGAGGGTGTCGATAAATATTTTGGAGATGTCCTGCCCGATCTTTGGCGTCATCGAGCCATTTTTTGAAAGTGGGGCCACAATACATTGACGTATGATCGTCGAAAGCGGGGATGAGGCCGGCAAAATCCGCATGTGGTGATCATCGGGATCATCTAGAGCGTCTTCGATCATGTTGCGCGGTACGACCATGGTGTAATCCGCAAAGTTCGTTGTATGGCAATAGGTCGGTCGTGCAAGGTCGCAAATCAGGATTTCACCTGACTGCAACTGATGGCTATCTTGGCCATTTTCAAAATGAATCGTGCCTTTTTCGAACCATTGCACAAGATAGTGTGTTAGGCCATTTTTCGCCAATTGATAGGATTGGCGGTTAAACGTATGTGCCGTGGTTTGGGTATGTGACATCATCAAATCACCAACAATATGGGATTGAACACTGGCGCGAAAATTCGCACGCAATTCTGGTGTGACGTCAATGTCAAACATGCAGCCCATGCTCGCTTCCCAGATTTCAAAGCGGTCGTTTTGCGGTAATTCGTCTACGGAAAAATAGGATGCGGACGCGTGTCCATTGGGTTCGTCGTGCGACATTGTTTAACCTTTTAAAGCCCTTATGAACCTATCTGGCACCCTCAACGATAAAAAATTATGGACAGATTGTATAGTTTTGCGGAATCATTTGCTGCATTTTCTGTGTAAATTTGCATACCGGGAACGTGATATATGGGCTTTAGGGTTTACACGCAGGGAAAGCTGCAGCCGAAGTAGGCTGCATTTATTATGGGTTTTACGCTGCTTTTATTTAGCAGTGTGAACCATGCTTTTGCTGCGGATTTAGGAAAGTTACAGATTCATATTGGTGAGAGCGGGTATTGCCTGAAAATGGGCAAAAAAGAAAACCGCCATAAATCCAAAGAAGTCGTCTTTGCGTCTTGCCAAGACCCTGACACGCATGTTTTTGCCTACAATAACGTTAAACAAATCACTGCCCAGGGGTTGTGTCTTGATGTTCAGGCCAACAATATTTTTTGGCTACACAATTGTGGGTTTCACAAAGGGAAAATTTTCGAACTCAAAGATGGGAAGTTCTATCTTCCAGGGTATGATTCGTGCTTGATGCCCAAGGGCACACCCGGCGCGCGGGATGCAAAAGTGATCATGGGGGATTGTGCCAAGGCCCCGGGGGTCGCGCTCGGTGACTTTAGTGATCGCGCGCCCATCAAGCTCGCCGCAGCCAAGCCACATCAAAAAGCACCTGGCGGGCAAACATTTCAACCGTTGCGGCCAAATCCTAAAGACAAACGCCTGGGCCGTCTGGAAGTTTCGGATAGCGGACGATGTGTCGTTGTCGGGCGTGAAAAAAACGAAAACAATTCACATCTGCTCACGGTGATTGATTGCGAAGACGCCAACACCAAGGCGTTTTATCACAATGAGAACGGTAACATTGAAGCGCATGATGCCTGTTTGGATATTCAACGCGCAGGCATCCTTTGGATGGCAGGATGTGACGGCCACGCCGGAAAAGTGTTCCGACATTTAGACGGGCAGCTCTATAACCCCAAAACACGCCAATGCGTTGGGCTAGATGGGGATGCAAAGAATGATGGTGTTCGCCTGAAGATAACAGGGTGTGAAAGCGCTGTTGCATTTACGTTCAGTAAAGATAGCGCACCACTGGCAAAAGTGATGGGTGTTCGGTCGTCAGATTTACCAAGTCTTGGCGATATGCCGTTTTACCTACACGAGCAGGGCCGCAATTATGTCACCGGCCAAGTTAAATTTTTGGGGCGTTTGACAGACGCAACGGTGTTTAAGCCAGCAGGTGCAACAAAGTCCGTATTGGCTTTGATGCCGCATGAAATCGATCTGAGCGAACTGTTCCCTGGCTTTGACAAAACAGTGTTGGCTGCCGGTGTCGTGCGCAACTTTGTCTTTATGATTGCGCTTGAAGGAACGGACGCCAAAAATATTGATGTGAACACGCTGCCCGAACAACTGCGCGGTACGTTGAAAAGCTCATTTGGCGATTCGACGCATTTTAGTGTCCCGTCAGGCCTGTCGTATTTCGGCAACTACATCGGCGAAAACAATCGTTTGGCCGGTTTTGTTAAGCCGTTGGGCATCAGTTTGGGTAAACACCAAATGTGGGGCTCGTTATCCCCGATGTTTGTTGTTGCGGATCATACATCTTCGGCTGGACGCGAAAGGCTCTTAAAAGAAAAAGCAGATGCCTTGATCAAAGGTCAAGATTTCCGGCTGTCTTTGCCGTCTCCCAAACTTCCGGGGCTAGACCCGGTGTTGAAGCTTGGCCAAAATGCCATTGCGATAACGCAAGACCGCGCTCCGGTACTTTTCAGCAATGCTGAATTGAAACTACCTGGAAAGAGCATACCCCTCACAGGGCGTATCGAAAGCGTAGAGAACGGTTGGGCCATCAGCGGGCAATCCAATATCAGCTGGGATAAGCCCATGGGCATTCCGTTCATCAACATGGAAAATATCGGCTTTAAAGCCACCTTGGGGAAAAACAAGACCGTCAAGTTTGCTTTGACCTCAACCACGGAACTGGGCGGTCAAAAGTTCAACACCGAAAATGATTTGGTGATTACGAAAAAAGGCATCAAAGATTTTAACGTCGGCTTTAAAGGCGAAGTCCCGATTACGCGCTTGCCAGGGATTGACAAGATTCCAGGCGTTAATGAATTAAAACTGTCAGACTTGCGGGTCGGCCTCCATGCCAGTACCGGCACCATCGAATGGCAACGCTTGGGCCTTAAAGGTCAAGCCGTACTGATGGAGCATAAGGGAGCATTTACAGTCTTGCTCAAAAGCGATGGCCTTTCAGTGGGCAAGCTTTTGCCGGCGGCACCGTTCCCGTTCAATTCCATCAATTTCCCAAAAACAGCCTTGTTCTTAAGCTCCAAGACATTGGAAAAAGTTATGATATCGGAGCTGCCAAAACCGGCACAAGCTTTGTTGACCGACTTGGTTGCAAGCCCCAAGGAAAAGGCTCCCATCTATAACGGTGTAGGCATGATCGCCACATTAACACCAGACAATATCCCTCAACCTCTGCGCGGATTGTTGGTGGATGACATTGGTGTGTTCGAACAGGTGGATGGGCCGTTACGGCTGGTGGGCGCGGTTGAAAATTTGTTTGGTAGCTTGCCGGACTTGGTGCTCAAAGCCAACATGCCGGGCTTTAGTTTGCCCAAGAACCAACCTCTGGCCAAAGTCGTCAATTTTGACAAAGTCGGCGCAGACTTCTTCTTGCGCGCAAAACTGTCGGCAGGTGGTGTGTTCCAAGCCGGTGTCGGTGGTGAAATGACGGTGTCCGTGCCGGAAGTCGGCAACCCGCAAAACATCAACGAACTGCGCATGCGCGGTGAAGTCATGGGCAATGTCGATATTGTTTCTGTCGCAGGTTCGGTCAAAGTCGCAGCTTTCATGGATGGGCGTTGGGACAAGCCGTTTGGCATCAACGAAAACATTTCCATTGAAGATCCCGCCATCGTTATGGGTGTGGATACCGAAGGTTCTATCGAGTTCGGTGTTGGCGGTAACTCTTATTTCCGAACTCAGGGCGGGCGCGACAGTATTGAATTGAAGGGCGACTTCTTGGTGAACATCAACTTCACCAGCTCCATACCGCTACCGAAGAAATTGGGTATCGCGTTTCAAGCCAATCAGGTCAGCATCTTCAACTATCTTGATATGGCGGATTCCATGTTTAAGGGCGTGTTGACGGGCCCGATGGCGCATGGGCTGGTCGAAATCTTGCCGCCCCCCCAACGCGACATTGCCTTGTTCATGCGCAAAGAAATTGCGCAAAATGACACGTCGTTACGTAGCCTGCTGCAGATCGACAAACTGCCATTCCCATACATGGTATACCGGGATGTGGAACTGTTCTTTGCCACGCCCGGGGCGGTCATTCCAGGACGTGGTGAAACCTTGGATACCGTCGGAGCCGTCGTTGCCGGTGAGGCCGAACTGCATATGCAAGGCCATGTCCACAAGCTTGGTGAAACGGAAAACCGCATCACACTTAAAGACGGATTGAATTTGCGCACCGAAATCGCAGATCATGAGTTTGGTCCCGTGGCTCTGACGGATTCGAAATTTCATGCCGTGGCCAGCTTGACGGAAGAACCGAAACTTGAGTTCAAATCCAAAGCACGTTTATTTGGTTCGACCAGCGACGTGGACATCAAAATCAAACCGACGCTCACCACCATTCGTTCCGAACAAAACTTTGGGGACTTGTTGCAGTTTGACTTTAACGCTTTTGCCGGAACCGAAAGCCTGACGGACTTAAACGATCTGGCGAACGCAGATTTCCGCATCAGCAGCGAATTGAGTTCCGATCCGGGTGAATGGATCCGCACGACGGGTGTCAGTGAAGTACAGAAAATTTTCGACAGCCTCAACCACTTAAATCGTAAAGCGGAAGAAGATCTCACACATGCACTAAACGAGGTCAACAAGCTTAACGACACCATCGAGGCCATGCGCAATCAGGTGCGCACCGAACGGCGTGATTCCACAAAGAAGTTGAGCGATGCACAGGCGGAGGTCCGGACACTGCAAAACCGGATCAACAGCCTGCATTCGTGGATCGGACAGGAAAAGTCATATATCGAGAACAACTGTCAAAAGTGGATCGGTCCCATTTTCGATGTGATTGGCAGTGGCATATGTGCTGCGGGCCCGCTGGCGAAAATCACCGGTTATGGAACGGAACTTGCCGCTCTCGAAGTTGCCAAAGAAACGGCTGACAAGGTTCTCGAGGCCATCAAGCAAGGGCACGATTTCTTACCGATTGATATGGACCCGCGTGTCACGGGACCTATGGCTGCACGCGATGTGGCGCTTGTCGCGTTGGATACAGCGAAACTGGCTGCCAAAGGTGCGACAGCTTTTAATTCTCTTGTGAAAGATGAGATCGCCAAATTGCAAACGCCGGACATCTTTGCGCTGGAAACCAGCAAGGTCCGTGGGTCGTTGCGCGAAGCCATCGGTGGTGAGCCTGTGATCGTTGAGCTGGCCTATCGTAGCTTAGGCACGTCCTACAAAGAACGTATGGCTCTTTCGATGACGGACCCGGATTTCAATCTGCGTCAAATGACGACCTTTGCATTTGGTCTGGCGATTAAACCGTTTTTGGATTCCGCGCGGCAAGTTGGGGTTATTCCACACTTCATTTTGGACGGTGTTGAGCAGGAGTACATGAAACAACGTGCCCAACTGGATGCTGCATTCCAGAACGCGGCAAACACAAATGGTGTGGACTTGGACAGTGATGTTGTTTCTGCCTCGATCTCCAACCAAATCCTCAATCAACGTGAAGCACGCCAAGCCGCAGAAGTGGCTGAGCGCGAGCGTTTGATGAATACGCAAATTGTCAGCTTGGGTAATCGCACGCAGCGCGGCCTTGAGGCGCTGGAGAAATTTGGGGACGGGGCAACGTTGCTGAGCATCCGTACACATGCGGAAGATTGGGATCGTCCCTATGACTTGTGTTTCGAATCCACCACCGAAACCAACCATCGAGGTGCAAACAAGGTGATCTTCAACGTATGCGAAGACAAGCCAAGCCAAATTTTTGTCATGTCCGAGGACGGTTTGGTTCACGACATCGCCGGGCGGTGTTTAGACTTCCAAGAAGAAGGTAAAGTCTGGCTGTATGATTGCACGGGCCACCCGGACATGCATTGGACCATCAACGACAATCAGCTCTACAATCCCAACAAGGGGCAATGTCTACGTGCGGCGGGCGCGCCCATCAAACCCGGAATGTGGGCCGAGGTTGATCGCTGTCAGTATCGCTCCGCCAAGGTCGTCGATGTGCGCGAGCGCATAAAATTCATCAACTGGCGGCTCAGTGAGTATGGTTCACAGGCACGCATGTTGGAGATCAAAACACAGACGTCCAGCTCAATCCCCCTGGAACTGTGTATCACCCGTGCACAAGCCCGCGCAGAAGACCCAAACTATGAGCGCGTGGACTTTCGTCGTTGCGACTATTCGTTCCAACAGACTTTCATTCTCACAGCGGATGGCGAAATTCGTGATCATTCCCGCAACTGTATGGGGTTTTATGACCAAGACCTTCGGTTGGGTCTGACGAGTTGCTCTGGCCATCCCAACCAGAAGTGGCAGTTGCGCGATGGGCAACTATACAACCCTCACCGTCAAGAATGTGTCCGTGCGTATGGCCATCCGATTAAAGAAATGGGTGATGCAGAAGCCGATCCGTGCTCGCGCTTTTCAGCGCTCGCGAACGATATCATGATTAGGTACTAAGTGGTTGATAATTAGTGATATAATTTTTCGACGGGTAGATAAATTGTTGAAAAAAATGAACGAAACGTCGGTTGCGAATAATGTGATAATTGGCTACAAAGAGGGAGAGTTAACAGGTGTTTAATCGCTGACGAGCGTTGACCGAGTGCTGTCGACATCTGTTGAGGGAAAATGGGCATAAAATGACGAAAAATTCAAACATGTTAGGCTGCGCTCTGCCGGTTAAAATCGCGGGCGCTTTTTTGATGGCGACGATGTTGTCGTCGTGCCAGACCACCGATTTGTTTGCGGCAATGGAGGCTCCGGGCAAGACGTCGGAAGTGTCGCAAGCCAGTTTCGCGTCCATGGTCGACATGCGCACCGTCAACACCGAGCCGCGCAAACACGCCCTCAAGGGACTTGAGGCGTTGGAAGACGGCGATCTGGAAGACGCCCAGTACAACTTCAATCTGGCCGTAAAAATGGACATTCGGAACTCGCACCTGCAGTTCTTGAATGCGCTGACGTATCACTTACAAGCGTTGAATGGCCGTGCGGAAATGTTCGAATTGGCCCAGACCGGCTATAAGTTGGCCGAACAGTTCGGGCCGACCAATTGGATGGTGCCGTTTTATGAAGGTCTGTTGTTTAAGGACATGAAGAACTTCGGCCAAGCACAAGACTCATTTGCCCGTGCATTGTTGTTGAACCGTACCAACCCAGACACCCTCTACCATTTGGCGGAAGCATCGTATTACGCACGCGATATCGAAACCGCGTCAAGTGCGTTGCGCCAACTGTCCCAGCTGGACCTCAGCGAAGAAGAGTTGGGCCGCATGGCCGAGGTCTATGCCATCGTGAGTGCTGGTGAAAACAAACCGGCACAGGCCACGGTTTATCTGGACACGTACCTCGACAAGGGTGGGGATGAGCGTCGCGCGAAGTTTATCAAACGCCGTATGCAAGAATGGACCGACTTTCACCAGCGCGCACAAAACCGCAAGAACCTAAAGCTGGCGCAGTTCTCCTTCGATGAACCGGCTGAACCGCCCGCCCCATCACCGTCCCCGGCTTCGCCTGTCGAAAGCTCACCGTTTGGCGGATTTGGTGGGGACAGCTTTACAAGCCCTGCTGCTCAAGAGGTGGAAAGCGAAGAGAACGAACTGCAAAACGCTATGGTTGCCGTTGATGTCGTGATCATTCGCACGGAAGACGACAACAGCACATCCAAAGGTGTGAACTTGCTGTCCGGCTTGAAAGTTCAATTTGGCGACCCACTGTCGGGTACAGCGGCCATCGGTTATGATTACTTCAAGAAAAGCGATTACATCGACACCACCAACACCGATTACACTCGTGCGATCACGCGCTCCATCAGCATTCCGTCGGTGACGTACTCCTTGAACATCGCCAACGCCCAAGATGGTCGCAACGAAATCTTGGCACGTCCGACCTTGGTGGCCATGTCCGGCGAAACGTCTGAGTTCTTTTCCGGCATGCAAGTGGCTGCGGCTGCCGTTTCATCGGGTGAAGGCGATAGCGTTTCCGTTGACAAAGAAATCGGTGTGAAGCTCGGGATCACGCCGGAAATTTTGGATGACGGTTATGTCCGTTTGGACGTCGAAGCCGAGCGCACCTTTTTGACCCAGCCCAGCAGCTCTGTCAGCTTTACCTACCGCTTGGACACCACAAAAACAAACGTGAACGCTGCTGTATCTATGAAGTTCGGTCAAACCCTCATCTTGGGTGGTTTGAGCGAGCGTGAACGTGAAAATGACCGTGACGGTGTTCCGTTCTTACAAGACATTCCCATTGTTCAGTATCTGTTTTCAAAACAGACCACACGCGATTTCAACAAATCTGTTCTGATCTTGATCACGCCGCGCCGCAGTTTGCCGGTTGATCAGTCACCGGAAGAGTTTGAAAAAACCATTTCAAAGTTTACAGAAAATGAGCGCACCATCGAACGGCTTTCTTATGAATTTCGCGATTGGTTCCAGCCCCGCCCGAATGTGGACAGTATTTTCAAGCACATGCAAGGCAACGACCTGTATCGTGAGTTCCGCGAAGGCGATTTCCCCATGGAAAGTTGGCGTGGAAAGAAAGGTCACATTCAGCGTCTGTTCAGCGTACTGGAGTATCTTTACTACTGATCACAAACTCTGAACCGTCGTGGTGTTTCTGGGGAGAACAAAATTGACCTTCAAACGGGCTTTTCTTTCGGTAGGATTGATACTGGCCACCTGTCTTTTTTCGGCACCCTTTGTTCAAGCAGCCGAAACCAATTGGGCGAAGATCAAAGGTGAGGCCATTGATTTGGCCGTTGGGCTCGACGGGACTGTTTTTTCCATTGATGAAAAGCGAGGCGTGAAGCGCTTAACGACCAAAGGTCGTCAGCGTTGGATGTCCGTTCGCGGCGGGACTTTTGTCCGGGTCGTGGGCAACGAAGACGGCCGTGCAATCGGCATTCAATCCAGTGATCGAGGCGTTTACCTCAACAGAGGCAGCCAGTGGAAGCAGCTCGGCAACCTGAAGGCCGTTGATTTAGCGCAGGATCAAAACGGGTCGTTAATTGCTGCAGGCGTGGATGGTCAGTTGTGGGCATGGGATGTGTCCAGCTCACAATGGTTTTCCATTATGCCCTCTCCCAAAGGGCAACGTGTGATGCGTCTTGATATCCAATCACCTGCAACGTACTGGGTGGTTGCGGATAATAAAACGCTTTATCGGCTGGAAAACAGATCCTACACCGTGGCAAAAAACAATGTCATAGATGTGGTTGTCTCTTCTGATCGTCAAAGTGTTTTATCGTTGATGGGTGATGGACTGATTGAACGTCTTGATATTTCTTCTGGGACTTGGACGCGGGTTGAACATGCCACCGAAGTGCGCGCGATTGCCGCTGGGACGGGCGGCAATATCTGGCATTCAGACAGCAATCGTCTGATCTTTCACGCCGACATTTTTGCGACACCGAAGGCCGTGGAGTCGGATGACATCCCTGTTGTGGATGTGAAAAAGGTTGCCAAGGCAGAGAAGAAAGCGACCAAGGCCAAAAAGGTTGATGAGGAAACGAAGACGCCAAAGAAAAAGGCGGACAAGCCCCAAAAAGCCGAAATTGAAAAACCTCAAGCGTTGCTGAAACCAAAGTACACACTGGTCTCGGGAACGGCAGCAGGTTTGTCTGTTGGCGCTGATGGGCGGGTGTTTGCCTATGAAACCGGCGGTAATATCTTCTATTGGAGCAACAGCACGAAACAGTTTGAATCTTTTCCCGGCACGGCTAAAGGCCTCATTGTCGATGAAAAAAATAAATTGTGGGCCGTCACCAACAACGGCGTGGTCAGTCGCTTTGACGGCAAACAGTGGAAAGCGACAAAAGTCACCAACGCCATTGATGTGGCCCTGGCTCCGGATGGCACCGTGTTTGCCACGGATCAAGATGAAGCGGTCTTTGCCTTCGACAAACGCTCAAATCGTTTTCGCGAACGGAAAGGCCTTTCAGCATTTCGCATGACCTTCGATCATCAAGGCGGAGCATGGCTTGTGCGCAAGGATCGCACCATTTACCACTGCAAAGGAACGGCTTGCCGTCGCATCCGGGGTGAAGCCGAAGACATCTTTGTGACCAAATCTGGCTTGGTGCTCAAAACCAACGATAAGAACGAACTTCATCAGTTTGATCCCAATCGTAAAAGCTGGACATTGGTGCGCAAAAAAGTTCGTGATCTGGCGATTGGCCCGGGTGACATGCCGTGGATGATCGACATGGACAAAAAAGTCTACGCCAGTGCGTTCTTCAAGCGCGACGAAAGCAAAGATCAATCAATTGCATTGAAAGCAGAAGCGATTGAAGCTGCGACGGCGCGCAGTTCCGCAGCAACGTCTACGACGACGGCGGCATCGACATTTACCTTCAAAAAGAATCTAGCTTGGGAAGAAATCAACATTTCCGGTTCACACGAACCTTTCATCATTTTTGTGGGCACCAACAATTCAGCCTTTGTCCTGACCCGTGATTCCTCTAACAACTATCTGACGATTTTGGAATACGATACCGGCTCCAACAAGTTCAAAGAAATGTCGACATCGGACCTACCCCGCAAGGACACGAAGCGCATTCGCCGCATGGCCTTGGACCCAGACGGTCGGCCGTGGCTGTCTTATTTGGACGGTGAGTTGTGGCGCCCAGAAGGGGCGAATGACTGGAAACAAATTCCAGCAAGCAAAGTCGAAACAGGTGAAAACATTCGTATGATCGGCATTAATGCTGACAATGTTGTCGTCGGTGTAGACCCGAACGGCGTCGTGCATGAATACAACGCTGATAAAGACAAGTTCGCCAAGTACGACAACGCGGACGACATCAAAGGCGGTGATTTGGCGGTCAGGCCAGATGGCTATCCATGGACCTATGACATCAATGACAGCTACAACCTCTATGCCTATACCGGTTCGAAATTTGAAAAGAAACCTTCGGCTGGGCAAACCATCGATTCCATTGGGTTCTCCAGCGATGGTTCCATGTACGTGGTTGAATTTGGCTACACCCGTTTGTTGAAATGGAACGACAGCAACGAAAGCTTTGACGAAGTTTCGCTGCCGTCCGGACAGGACCCGTTTTGGGTTTCCGTCGCCCCGGATGGGCGTCCATGGATCGTCACGCGCGATTCCGCAACGAATTCTGTCTACACCGTTTACCGGGCAAAATAAGCTTTTACAGAGATAAGTGGTGTAGCCAGTTTTCGTAGCGCCGATCGATACCGTCTTCCGGCGCGGTGCTCAGGAAACTTTCTGGGCGTGTGCCACGCACGTCTCCGGGTGACAATCCAAAACGCGCCCGAAAGGCCCGGCCGAAAGACGTGTCGTTGGCGTAACCGACGTCCATGGCGACATCCAAAAGAGGGCGGTGGCGCATGCCTTCGTCGGTCAAAATCAATAACGCTTTGCGCATACGCCGGTCGCGAACATAGTTTGCAACGCCGCCAAAGCTTTCAAATAATTCGTAGAGCTTGGTGCGCGACATGCCCGCTCTTCGCGCGAGCCAGCCCACGGAAAGCTCAACATTCGATAAGTTATCTTCGATCAAGCGCCGCAAAATGGTGAGCTGGGCCATCTGGGTGCCTGCGCGTTGATCCGGGTGATCAGAAACGGAGCTGTTGATGCAGGCTGCAACAAGACCGATGGTCGCTGGCGAGAGCTCTTGGGCCTGGACGAACGTCATTTCGGGCGCGTTGCGTTTCAGCGACAACATAAAGTCCCGAAGCATCTTGACCAAGGGCTGGCGCCCGGAAAGTATGCGCAAATGCTGATCGTCCGGATACTTTAACTGGTCTTCCATCAAGTCGCGGGGAATGATCAGAGACAGATTCGTAAATTCTGTCGTTTGAAGGTCGATGCCCTGGGCGAGGTCGAAAACCAATAGGCCGTCAACGGGGAAAATGTGGTGCTGACCACCATGTTCCCAGGCCATATTGCCGCTTTCATAAAGTTGGATCATATAGTGATCCATACCGTCGCGGCCGATGAGAAAGGGAGAGCGGTCCCAGCGTTGAGAAATCGTATGCGTCCGCGCCAACATCAACGGCCCGAACATATGTGCATCGACTTCGGCGTGAAAATTGTCGTTTTGGACGGATTTTTCCGCCTCAACCTCAAAAATACACGCAATGCTTTCGCGCCAGACGGCGAATTTTTCACGGTTATTGATGCCGTGCAGGTTAAAAAGTGCTCTGGGGACGCTGCCTGGGGTATTGTCGGACGTACTCGTCATTCGTTTTATCCATCAAAATCTGCCCCTTCCGCAGAAATCTTGAAATCACAGTAGTCCTTTTGCCGTGATTTGTCTCTGCTTCTTTTGTCGTAACCACTTAAGGACGTATTGTTGGTAAAACCTGACGCAAGGTCAGCGTACAAACGCAAAAGTTTGGTACATTCCTTTAGTTCCATTGTATTTCGTATTGATTGAGAGTTTCTCATGTCTATCCGGCTTTTTTCGATTGTTTTTTTATTCCCAATCCTATTTGGGGGTGTCGTTGGCGCACCAGTGGCCCATGCGGCATCGTCGGGCGTTCCTGTTCAGTTGGGCGGCGACAACATCTGCCTTGCCAAATCGAAAAAGGCGAATAAGCGAAAGGCGCCATACATCGTTCCCGGATCCTGTTCTGATAAAAATGCGCTCGGGTTTCAATTGAGCAACACGGCGCAATTGCAAACGGGAGATACGTGCCTGGACCCTCAAGAAGAGGGCGTGCTGTTCCTCTACGATTGCACACCGCACCGAGAAAAGGCTTGGGAGATCGACAACGGAACCCTGCGCAACACGGGCAACGGGAAATGTTTGGGCTGGAGCACAGATAAAATCGGCAAAAACACGGTTGCACGATTGGTTGATTGTGAAAAAGCTCCGCAAATGGCTTTCCTAAAAGAGAGTGCAAAAGCCGACAAAAAAACAGCTCAAAAGGCTATAACGAAGAAAGTGGGTGATGGTATCGCAGCTGGACCCAATACGACCCCCCTATACAAACTGATGGGGGTTAAGGCCAGCGACCTATCGAACCTTGGGAAAATGAATTTTCTCATTGAGGCTGAAGAGCGCACGCATATTCAAGGCAAGGTCACGTTTGCCGGTATGACACGTTCTGGCGTTATCTTTAGCCCGGAAAACAAACGTCAAAAAATTCTGTCCATATTTATGGAACCGGCGGACGCGGAAAAACTGATCCCATCCTTTGATAAAATGCCATTGAGCAAATCAACCTTTAGCCAACCCGTCGTGAACGTTGTTTACAAAGATGCGGCGGCTAAACAAGTGGATGCAAACAAACTGCCTCCACAACTTCGCGATATTTTAACGGCACAATTTGGACGCAAGGCGAAGTTTGATTTTAATTCCGGTCTGTCCATGTTTTCGACCATGGATGTGAAGAGCAGTGGCTTTAAGACGTTTTTGAATTCGTTCAATGTGCGCGAAACAAAGCTGCCGGCGATCATCAAGCTTACAGACCTTTTGGTAACGGTGAACCACAACAAGGCGGATGGCGCTAAAAAACTATTTTCGGCCAAATCTGCCGATGTCATTGAACAGACCAAAATCCAGGTGAAAACAGACAAGCCCAAAGTTCCGGTTCTGGATCATATTTTTGATTTCAGTACGGGTATCTTCACGATTACAGGCGACTTGACGCAAAGCCTTAAAGGACTTGCAGAATTGAAGCTACCTGGGCTGGATATTCCGACAGTCACTAAAATCTCATTTCAAGCTGATGACACGCTAACGGTATCTTCCAAAACAGACTTCGTTTGGAAAAAGGCTTTGGGCGTTCCATTTATTGATCTGAAAAATATTTCGGTGACAGGTTCCGCAACACCGAAGACGCGTCAAGTTTCACTGGCGCTCAACACAACAACGGAAATTGTGAAAAAAGAAATCCCCAGCACGGCCCAACTGATTGTGGCATCCGATGGGGCTAAAAAGCCCTTGTTTGTGAAAGACGTTATCTTAGGCGTAAATGGTGCTTATTCGCTAAAACAACTTCCGGGGTTGAAGGAACTCGGTGCGTTGTCAGATTTCTCCATGAGCGACATGGCCATCAGCTCATCTGGTGTGACAGGCAAAATCACCTGGAATAAAGTAGGTATGGAGGCCAGTGGTGCGATTGTGCGGATTGGCAGTCGCTTTGCGATGCTGCTCAACCCCAAACAAATGGGTATTGATGATTTTGTACCCAACATACCGGATTTCTTTAAGGGTATGAAATTTGCGAACTCCATTTTGTTTGTCAGCACACATGACTTGCAAAATATTCCCAGAAAAAAGATGCCGTTGCTGGTTCAAAAAATGACCAATCATATTACGGATGATCTGGACAAGGGTTTGCCGATCTATAAAGGCCTTGGTGTGCTGGCAACGTTTGATGAAGACAACATTCAGAAAGATCTGCGTAACTTTCTAAACGACAAACTGAATCTGTTTGAAACCCTGGACGGCCCATTGGTTTTGGGCGGGTCCATTGATGGTATCTTCCCAAGCCTGAAGTCAACGAAGTCTAAAGAAACTAAAGCTCAAAAAGCGATGAAGTCTGTGAAGACGAGCAAGTCTGGTTCTGGGAAAAAAGCGAAAAAGGGCAAAAGCAGTGTGCCCAGCTTTACGGCCTATGCACAACTGCCGGACGTCAACATTCCTATCGTGAAACCGTTTAGTGACTTCTTGCAATTGAAACGCGGCGGGGCGGGGCTCTTTGTCCGCTTTATGCCAGCCAGCACATCATTCCAATTGGGCTTGCGCGGCAATATGTTGATGGATCCGAAAAAACTCGGCGGGCCGGCGCAGGACGGAGATTTGAACTTTGTTGGCGAACTGATGGCCAGTGCGGATTTGGTGTCGTTAACAGGCTCGTTCAAAGTCGCTGGTTACATGGATGGTACATGGAATGCCCCGTTTGGCATCAGCGAAAACTTTTCTTATCAAAACCCCGCAATGGTCATTGGTGCGGATACGGAAGGATCGCTTGAATTTGGTGTTGGCGGCACGACGATCACGCAGTTGAACGCCAAAAAGTCCGTTCAAGCAGAAGCGGACATGCTGGTGAACATCAACTTCTCCGCCGGTGGTATTCCTATACCGAAAAAGCTTGGACTCCGTGCGGCCATTGATGGTGAGTACAATATGCTTACCGGCATTGATTTCAACTTGGCCTTTGTCAAAGGCGCACTGACGGGACCGTGGGCCTCTGAGATTGTGAAGGTTGTTCCCAGCGACCAAAGATCAGCGCTGCAGGTGCTTCAAAAAGAGCTGAGAAAAACCGATACGACCGTATCGTCCTTGATCGGACTGGACGATCTTCCCATTCCGCTGATGACGCTGATCAATCCTGAATTCATGTTTGCCACACCGGGCGCGTTTATTCCTGGGCGGGCGCACACAAATAATTTTGGTGCCGTGATTGCCGGCGGTGCACGTTTGGATTTGCTGGGTAAAAAATACAAACTGGCCGAACTGGATGCTCGCTTGACCATCAACGACGGATTGCGGCTTTTTGCCACGGTGCCTGGGTTTAAGTTGGGTGGCGTGAAACTGTCTGGTGGGTCCAAAGTTGTGATGGATGAAAATGGCGCACCAAAACGAAAAGCGACAAAGTCGAATGAGCGGATTGTCGAAATCAACGGTAAGGATTTTGTTGTCGCACGCGTGAGCGACCCCGTCATAGACATTTCCGCAAGCCTCAACGAAGTGCCGTACTTTAAAATCAGCGGCGGTGTGGAAATGCTGGGCTTGCAAGAAGAACTGGATATCAATTTATCCAAAGAGAAAATCGGTTTCTTCTATAACAAGAAGCTCTGGGACATTGCCCATGCCAAAGTGAATGCACAAACGGTTGGGAAAAATCTGCTGAAAACCAACGACTTTATGGTTGATGTGGATATGGAGCACAGCTTTAGAGAAGTTCTGGCCGACAAGGTTCTGCCAGCTGTCGGATTGCCGAGTGTCATTGTTGATATCGTCGCGAAAAAACTTCCTGTTGAGGTCACGGGTCTGAAAATTCGTGGCACGGTTGCTGAGTTCTTGAAAGGCAACCAACCGCTTCAATACCGGATCAAACACCGCTTCTTCGGCGAAAGCAAAGTGCGTGAAGCCGTCGCCAATGTTAAACCCATTTGGAAGGCGGACGATCTTGCCGCGGCGTTCCCGCACGCTGCAGTGTCCAAAGCCATGGCGGCCAGCTTTATTGAATACTTAAACGAAGGCAACCAAGTCAGTCTTGGCCGGGTGCCTTTGGGATTGGTGAACGTTGAAGAAGCCAAACTGTTTGCCGAAGATGGCAATTACTTCCTGCGCGGGGACGTCACGGCCATGGGTTTGCCGTTCTCGAAAACCAAGATATCGTTCTTCAAAGACAACAGTATGGAATTTGATTCCACCACAACGTTGGCCATTCCGCTCGAGCTCGGCGCGCTGGGCAATCTGGAAGACATGGGGGCCGCCAAAGCCAGTTTGCATTACGGTGTGAACTGGGCGAAACACAAAATGGCGTCTCAGATGACTGTAAGCACCAAGGCGGTTGGTTTTAAAGATACCATTGATTTCGATTTCTCCGGCAGCCTGAGCAATCTGAAGGTTGCTTATAGATCCACCAACCCATGCGCCAAGTTTAGTGGCAGCACCAGCGTTTCGGGCGGCAGCATTAAGGCCATGGAACAAAGCATTACCAAAGGCCAGATCCCTGGACCCGGTGATTTTGTCTCCCTCATCGACTTTCAACCGGATGTGAGCTTGCCCGGTCCAAGTGATGCACTCAAGTGCGGCAGCCGCGTTATCGGTGCCGTGGGCAATGTGGGCAAAGCCTTTGAGCAAACCAGCGAAGTGGCTTTTGATCATTCTGTGAAAGGTGCTTCCATTGCCTTTGATTTTACCAAAGATACGCTGGGCGTTGGCGCACGTACTCTTGGCAGTGTGGCAAGTGACATTGCAAGAGCCCTGTCTCCTGGTCGCTGTGGCAGTGATGGCGGAAGAACCAAGGACCTGCGGATGTTTCGTGCGGTTGATCGGTCCAATTTGAATAAAGGAAATAATCTCTGCCTTGATGTCAGGGGGTGTGGCGAAGATGACGGCTCGGAAGTCATTTCTTACAAATGTCATGGGCGCTCAAACCAACAATGGCGCGTTCTCAGGGATGGCCGCATTCAAAACCAACAAGGCAAATGTCTTGTTACGAGAGATCGTTACGTTCATGGTGTGAAGCTTGTGATCTGGGGGTGTAATGACCCAGGGGCCGTCCGCGCTTGGGCCGATTCCGATGGGCAATTGCATCTGTTCACCAAAGATGGTGACGGAAAATTATGTTTGGCCTTCAACCGATCAAAGTCACATGCCACAGCGATTGCGGTCAACTGTGAGCATCCAGGTCACCCTGAGGCCAATCGTTGGGGATATTATTATTCCGACGAAAAAGACTGGGGCGGTGTGCGCACTGAGTTCCACGAAGACGTCTTCTTGGACCCGGAATACTTCAATCCCGACTATTATCGTAAAACCAACAAAGGCTACCACAACGCCGCTGGTTTCGATGGTTCATACCAATCCGCAATCCGTCACTGGACAATCTATGGCATGCAAGAAGGCAAACGGGGCCATCCTGACTTCGATATTGCCTCCTACATCATGGCGTACCCAGGCCTTTACGACAGCATAGGCATGGATTTCATGCCCGCGTATGAGCATTTCCGTGAGCATGGCCGAGAAGAAGGGTACAATGGGCGTTCGGTCTATCAAATCCACAATCAGTCGGGTATGTGCACAGATGAGGAAAGTGGTCAGCTGTCCAAAGGCGGCAAGATGATTGCGTGGGGCTGCGATCAACTGCCGCGCCAGTTCTTCTCCTTGAACGAAAATGGTCAAATCCGGTCACAAAACAATCTGTGCTTAGATACGACCGATCCAGATGTTGATGAGGAGGAGCGTCTGATTTTGTGGGGCTGCGCCGACAAAGGCAAAGCGTTTGAACGTCAGAAATGGACACGTGTGTTTGATAATCACATCATGCATGTCCAATCAGGCTTGTGCATCAACGTCACGAAAGAAGCGCGCAAGGGCGGAGAGTTGTTGTTGACCTCATGCAGCGAAACGCTCAAAACACAACAGTGGGAATTCTTGCGCCCCAATTAAAGCCGCTGATTAGCGTCTGGTTTTGTAAAAGACTGGGGGAGAGAGGCTGCAATAGCTCAGTCTCATCTCTTCCCATGCCTTCTCATGCCATCTCATACACTGTGTGGGGTGCCCAAAGCGCGTTCGGTCGAGCGACTGCGCGAGATATGGCCCTCGCCTACATGGGCTTAGGATAACGTATAAATTCTTTCGCACATTTGTTTGAGGTTGGTGGCCTCGATCTGGTTAAGGTGGTGATTGCGAGATCAACCACACCAGACCAAGGAGCCACCATGAGCAAGATTACCACAAAGCCCGGCGATCCAAAGTGTTTGGAGCGACGTGACTGATACCACCACCTTTAAAACCTCTATGGCGCTTATAGCCACGTTGAGAGCGGATTTCTGCGGATTTCATAATTCTATGCACGCGGTTTTTACCGCAGCTTTCGCCATGATCTTGCAGATCCTTGGTGATGTTGCGATAGCCATAAGCACAGCCACTTTCCAACCAAAATTGTTTGATCAAACCGAGAAGCCTTTGGTCTTCAAGGGCTCTTGGGCTTTGTGGACACTTAAGCCATGCAAAAATCCTCTGCGGTGAACGCCGAGAATACGACACATAACCATCACCCTATATTTATTGAGCGGAGATTTTATGAACGCGTACTTTTGCGGGAATCGCTGGCAAAGAACGCGGCGGCCTCCTTTAATATATCGCGCTCCTCAGTCACGCGGCGGAGCTCCGACTTCAGTCGGCGAAGTTCATCTTGCTGACTTGTAATCGTTTGATGCTGGGTACCTGTGTCGCCGTATTTGGTGATCCAGTCACGTAGGCTTTTGCTGGTCACACCAAGTCGATCTGACACTTCCCCGATCTTGTAACCACGTTCCGTAACTTGATGGACAGCTTCAATCTTGAATTCTTCTGTGTAACGTTTGCCACTCATCTCAAACACCTCTCTGTTGCGTAATTGGTATGCTAAAAAGTGTCTAGGGTACTAGGGGCTTGCCCCTCCTTCTTTCGAAGATACATACTGATAGCTTCTAAGATGAGATCGTTCACACGAACCTGCTTACGCTTAGTTTTCTGCCCACCGTTTGCATAACTTAAATCGAGGGCTAAATAATGCAGGCGACGATGTGTCTCCGGATCGAGGTACAGGCTTGTTTTTACGGCTTCCCCCTCCTTCAGTTTTTGGGTGAGCGGTTTATGCGGTTCTTGTTCATCTTCAAGCGGCTGCTTGTTTTCGAACGTGGCGATATTCATTTTTCCCATGGTTTAAATCCTTTCTTTGATGGTGTTCCAGAGGCCACGGATTTCGTCCGCAGCTTTGCTATGTGGAGATGCCTCAAGAACGCCACGTCCGTCGTTGAGTGAACGCGAGTAATCGAGACGATTACGAATGATGGTTGGGGCAAGCGTTAGGCCATATTGTTCAAGAACGGCTTGTGCCTCGATGACGTCCGGGTTTTCGCACATACCTCGTTTAGAGGCAGCTTGTGTAATGACGAACACTGTACGGTCAAGAGAACCAGCGTTTTTTAAAATCGCGTAGGTGTTTCCCACCGCTTCAAGATCAACGACGGTTGGGCGTACTGGAACAACAATCAAATCCGAAAAGCACGCAAGTTCTTGATAGCGTTCAGTGCTGCGCGGTTCGGTATCTAGAAAAATAATCTCTTTGTGCGTTTTCTTAACTTGGTCAAAGACCTTATCTATAGACATGGTGCGAGGTACGTCACCATAGCTCAGGTCCATGATAGTCTGAGTTCGTTTGTCAAAACGTTGGGTAATACTTGCTTGAGGGTCGAGGTCTAAAATGGCACTGGGAATACCGTCCTGCATGCAGGCGATATACAGATTTGCGGCAAGAGTGCTTTTTGCACTCCCGCCTTTTTGCGAATGTATTGTTATGAGTGTGGTCATCCGGGGGCTCCTTAAAATCTAAAAATCGGCGACAATCTCAGATAAGGAAATCGCTCAGAGCACCCAAGCTTTTTTGCATTATGACGCTATAACATTTTGAAACTATGGTGATAAAACTTTGCAACGACAACGTGGCATGACGTCATAACTGCGCTTCACCATGATGTGACGATGGCTCAACATCTCTATGCACTGGCGTCACGATGTTAATAACGATGTGCGGATCATTTAGACGCTTTTCCAAATACTTTTTGGATGCATTACCCTTGTATACCGTGAATGTTTTTCCATCCTTTCGGGTTTGGCGGTCTTTTTTCAAGCCTGCTTCACGAAGGATTGCTGCCTGAGATCGGTCAGCACGACCTGGAAGGAATAACTCGATATCATGCCTAAGCTGTGATGAGGTCAAGGCTTCCAATCCTTTTTCCCGTAGACGTTCATGTCCCTCAATGTCCAGTTCTGCTGCACGAACAAAGACGCCAGCGAGTAGAGCGTCATCATATTTGTGAACTCCAATGTCAAAGGCTATGCGACCAATGTTATATAAGCGGTCTAAATGGTCCTTGCTTTTTAGCTCACTAAGTTCTCGTTGCGCCTTACGTTTTTGCTGCTCCGCAACTTTTCCCGCATTTATCGCTTTTTCAGCCTCTTCGATAGCCTTCTCAATTTTGGCTTGTTCCTTACGCATCTTTAGTCCTCTAGAGTTTCTTCATGTTGTGGTGATCTAAAGAGGACATTGAGCTGGTGCTGGAAAAAGCAACAGGTGATGTAATTATTTCTTTTTGCGTTTCCTATGTGACGTTCCTTGTGGTCTGGAAATGACACGGCGCGGAGCTGCCGTGTTTGATCTCTTTGGGGGCGATAGCAACACTATACAAATTTGTCGGCAATCAAATTTGTGTGTTCGCCTCCAGCGGGGGTAGGCAGATCTAAAATTCACTTCAATCTCCTTCACAAATAGTAAGGAGATTTACATGTCAGATTACTTCAACATTCGTGTGCTTGGTGCAGATGACAGAGCGTCATCCAGTATCATTGGTCACGTCGCATACACATCACGAAGTAGAATGCACGATCCGGTCCTCGAGGAACTTGGAGGCACCAAACACACCTTCGACTTTTCAGATCGAAAAGACGAACTCTACACAAGCGTGCTGCTCATGCCGCCTCACGCTCCAGAAACTTTAAAGAACAATCCAGAAATCGTTTGGGGTACAGCCCAGGAAGCTGAGGTTGCTAAGTCCACGGGCCAGTATCGCAAGAATGCGCAACTGGCCAAATGTGGCACAGTTCATTTTAACCGGGTATCTCGTGTTTCGCTCTGGGGGCAAGTTGCCTGCTTGGAAGCGTTCTGTAAGCAACAGTTCGTTGATCCAGGTCTCGTTGTTCAGATTGATGTGCATCCCTACGGTTCGCCGCTTTATCCGGACCAGAATGATGAAGATCAAACAAAGATATCTCTGGAATTTGAGCACTATCCCAATACCAAGATAATTGATGTCTCCCGCATTCCAGATGAACCTCTATGTGATACTGAGCATATCCTCCGACTGTCTGATGGTCGCCACTTCATCTATATGCCCCACGCACACCTGACCATATCGACGCGTACTGTAACGCCTGACGGGTTCAGCAAACGCAAAGCGCGACACCTAAACCCATCGTTTGCCAATGGACGGGTTATAGATGGTGACGACTGGACGGATCAATGGGTGCTGCACCAAAACGAATGGTATAGTGCCCGTAGCGTATCAGCCCGTGTTGTCAAAACCAGCTCCTATGATCGTAAGTACGTGGGGAAAGCGCATAATACTGCTGCAGGCCTTGAAGAAGCCGAGGTAATCCGCGTGGAAACGCTTAGGCGCCTGCAGGAAGAACCAGATTTCTTGTTGGATCTGGCGCTAGAACATCAAGCGACATTCAGCGTCCAAGATCTTCGCTACATTTTGCGTCGTGCAGGTATGACGCCCAGGGAAGCACAACGTTATGCTGATATAGCGTTCGAGCGCTCTGACGTCATAAAACTCCATGACGTCATGACATCTAAGGTGCGAGAGATCTATACCCGCACAGATGTACGCCACCAAGAACGCCTGGTTCTACAACTTACCGACGCCATAAAGGCGCGGCGCTTTAGCATAAAAGAGGAAGCTTTCCATGATGCCATAGCATCTCGGACCATGAACGCTGAACAAGTCGAGGCGTTTCGACGTCATGTGTCGGGTGATGGCATAACGTTTACGCAGGGTAGAGCTGGAGCAGGCAAGAGTTACATGCTCGGCGCCGTCAGAGAGGCGCACGAGGCATCAGGGTATGACGTCATAGGTCTGGCGCCGACCAATTCTGTTGCTTCGGATATGAAAGAGGATGGATTTGCAGCGGCTGCGACGGTTCATGTTGCCGTTTTTAGAGGAGAGAAAGGAAAACTCGACTGGAATGAGCATAGTTTGGTCATCGTTGATGAAGCTGGCATGCTGGATACCGAAGTTACTCTGAAGCTTTTAAACCAAGTGGCGAAGTCCGGCGCCAAGCTAGTGATGGTCGGCGATGATCGGCAACTGTCGTCTGTCAGACGTGGCGGTATGTGGCCCCTGATGACAGACCGCCATGACACATCATTGATGAATCAGATCAATCGTCAAGTAACGGATTGCCAGAAAAGCGCCAGCATTGCGTTTTCAGAAGGACGCGTTGGTGATGCAATCCGTGCGTATGACGATCAAGGATACGTACACTGGAATGGAAACCTCGACCAAGCGCTTGGAGACCTCCTTCAGAAATTCGAGCAAGACTTAGAAATGTCCCCAGACATGGTCCGCTTTATATATGTATCCACGAACACCACGGTAAATACGGTAAACGCGGAGGTCCATGGTATGCGTGTACGGCGAGGGGAGGTCACGAACATTCATGAATTTAAAACGGAACGCGGACCTATCTTGATGGGAATTGGTGACCGTATTCAATTCTACGAAAACCAGAAACAAGACGGTATCATCAATGGCCTCATGGGAATTGTTATCTCCGTCTTACCTGAGGAAATTCAGGTAAAAACAGATTCAGGAGAACACGTTTCCATAAACCCAACGGAGTATCAAAACTTTGGACACGGATACGCCGGAACCGTTTACCGTGGACAAGGCAAAACGGTGGGACAGTCCTATTGCCTCTATGACAACAAATTCGCGTGGTCTGCAAAATCGGCGTATGTCGCTATGACAAGGCATAAGAAGCAGGTCGATCTATTTGTTCCCAGAGATCTGGCACCTGATTTCGAACACCTTGTTCGTCAGGTTAGCCGTGAGGGGAGGGATGGCGCCTCACTAAACTGGGCAACAGAAGCCGAGATGGTTGAGTTTAGGCATATAGCAAAAACCAACTCTTCCCCTTCTGAGGATCCATATAAGACAACATGGGGCAAGCTTTGGGCTGATTTTGTCGTGCGAACGACCGATACGGTATCTTTGCTCACAGATACTGCCCAAACGGCAATTCGAGAGATAGTAAGTTTTTATAAGCCAAAGAAAACCCGTGACGACGATGCTTTTGACACAGAGCAATATCATCAGAAAATGCGCAAAAAGCCTCGCTACAATCTCATTGATGAATTTAACAGCCTTGCCGAACAAATAGAGCTCACTGAAAGACCTGATGCGCGCCGGGTAGCACTGCAAAAGAAAGAGATTCTGGAAGATATCGCTTCGTCAAATAACTTGGATCTCTCAGATGACCCCCGCATAGCCATTGCTAAAAAACGAGATGTAGAACGAAGGGACGCAATAAAACAGGCGCAGAACCAAGGCCGACAGAAAGGATAAATCGGAAGTCCATCTCCCGCGTCGTTTTGCAAACGCGGGGGATGTCCTCCCTCGTTACAAGCGAAGGAGGAAAATGAGATTGTCAAAAAAGTTAGAAGTTGGAGATGTGGTTCTTTGCCCATTCCCGACTGAAGAAAGGCCAGGCCTGCCTGGCCCAAAACTGCGCCCATGTTTGGTTGTTGCTACACGCCGTAAGACGATGTTCTCGTGTGAAACGGTTGAAGTTGCGTATGGGACTTCGGTCCAAAAAAGAAAGCCTGGTGCATCTGTCACAGTGAGTGATGCGGAATGTATGGCAAGATCTGGTTTAGATCGCCCTACAAAATTCTTGTTGGGGAAACGAGCTATCGTTCCGGCAAGAAGTTGCTTCGTCCAATCAAAAATTGGAAGCGTGCCGGAGCGTTTCAAGCAAGCTCTCAAGATATTTCTCAATAACGAAAAAGAAGGGCTGCGCAAGGCCGCGCGCCGTTTTGGACGAAAAAAGCAGAAACCTTGGACACCGTCGTCCGAACAATTGAAGGAACTTCAAAATGCATAACGAACTCAGTGTTGCCGACATTCTAAATGCGGCCACCAAACTTGCCGTTGCGGATATCTCAAAAGCTAATAGCGTACATATCAAGCGAAGCGTAATGGATGCTTGCGAAGCATTGATTGATGCGGGACTTGTTCCCATCGACGTGGCGCCAGAGGTAAGGAGATGTTGTGACATCAATCAACAGCACACAGTCGATGCTTTGCGAACATATCTTGATAGCCAGTGATTTTCACAACAGCCCCTACAGTCATCTGTGGGGGTTGTTCATTTTCAGTATATCTAATTAGGAGCAAAACTATGAATTTCGAAGATTTAGAAAATTTGAAACTTGAAACGCTAATCAGTCGACACCGTAGTCGTTTTGATCTGCGGTATTCTAAAGAGAGTGACATTAAAGGGGTGGAATGTGATTCCTCAGACCCAGCTGATGGCCGAATGGTTAAAGACGAATTCGTCAGCTGGGTGTTTATTACCTTCGAGGACCGTGAGCAGAATATATCACAAGTCATCCTAACGGGCGTAAGGTCAGATGGTTATACCGGAACAAGTCCAGTCATCAATTATAATCGAGA
This sequence comes from Magnetovibrio sp. PR-2, assembly GCF_036689815.1. Classification (NCBI taxonomy): domain Bacteria; kingdom Pseudomonadati; phylum Pseudomonadota; class Alphaproteobacteria; order Rhodospirillales; family Magnetovibrionaceae; genus Magnetovibrio; species Magnetovibrio massiliensis. The sequence goes on from NZ_JBAHUR010000011.1 coordinate 101,963, forward strand.
ACAAGGCTGGGTCGTAACGCAGAGTGGCTCGCTCTACATGCTTAATGGACCTGCCGGTGAGGTTCCTGCGGACATCTCCAGAGTTATGTTCATTGCAGGTCTCTTTAATATGTGGGGCATCGGTCAAGTCCTAGGCATGCCACCAGTCTATTTTTAGCTGCGAACGAGTACATCAATGAAACTGTTGCTTTGTATGAACTGCAGTGATGTCCGTGCGCTCCGTGTTGGCACGCTTGTTAGCTGTCAATGCGGAGCTAGCTCTGGGCGTTACATCGACAATAACGGACAGGCTGAATTTACAGGTGGTGACGTCCTACTACTGGGTATCAACAATTACAGTCAGATTAGAGCAATTCGGAAACATCAAAAAGGAAACCGCACTGATGGGCTGGGACATGAGTTCACAGCTTTCATTATTCCTATGTGCTTGAGGGACTGAGCCACAGAGCAAACCTGCCGCTGCTAATGGGGGTTAATGACGCGCTCTTCGGCGTGGCTTGGTAGCTTGATGAGTTCAGGCCTTTTTTATTCTTCACTTCGATAAGTGTTCTGATCCGTTCAACCTTATCATCCGGTATGGGCGTCGTGCCGGCTTCGTATTTCACGTATTGGCGTAAAGTCATCCCTATTTCTCTGGCCATGGCCTCTTGCGTCAAATTCAAAGGCGGGGATTTACGGATCGCTTTCAGTTGTTCCGGCATTAAAAACCCATGTGCCTTGTAATTACTCCAATTCGCCAAAGCTTCCGTTAGGCCAAGGTCGAGAGCTGACCGTTGGGCTTGCGCTCGATCCCTCTTTAAAAGCCTTTGGATAATCATGTTGGCTTCTTGGGGTGTGCTGACAATGCGGTTGCTGACGATTGTTGTGAGGTCGATAGAGGGGGCGTCTTTTACGGACTGCTCAAGAACGCATTTGATCTCAGTTCCGAGCTCTTTCGCCTGTATCTCGGAATATTTCCACCAGTCGTGCTGGCCAGCGAGCACCATAAGAGCTTCATCCCAGCGCAAGGGGTGAACATCAATTTTCTCGATTTCCCTCGAAACCGCTTCGCCATTTTGGTGGCGCCGATACACCCAAATCAGTTTTGCCATTGCCCCTATCGGGTGAGGCAATTTGTTCCATTCATCAGGCTCTTCAGCTGCGGAAAGTGCCTTTTTTAGGGTTTCTACAAATTTTTTCATATCTCTAACTCATTGAAATAATGTGTTTCTAGTATAAATTATTAAAAAACATGAATTATTATAATGCACATTTTTCAAAAAGCGATCCAACATTCTGGATAAGAACGAAACACAAGGATTTTTACCCATGACAAATAAAACAGTTAAGCAATTTGCAGAAAGCCTCGAAGTTCACCCAAACACCATTTACGCGTGGATCGATAACGGAGACCTACCGTGCCTTAAGGTCCGAGGTGTAATCCGCATTCGTCCTTGCGATGAAGACGAATTTAACAAGCGTTGTACATTTGACGGTCGCGATGCGGCTAACGATACAGGTGAAGATGAATTAGTCGAAGCCAAGAGCTCTTTAGATGCTTTTGAAAAAGGAGTGCGGTCATAATGTCACGTCCTCCGAAACCCTTGCGCTTGCGTTATCGTAAAGATACCCAAAAGTACGAAATGGTAGGCCCGCACCCTATATCGGGAGAGGATTTGCGCGAGCAAACCGGCACGGGCGATCTTGAAAAGGCTCAGGACTATCTGGCGCAGTATTTGGCTGGTGTCGATGCCTCCAACGGCATTCCGAAACGCCACGATCCGACATTGAGAGACCTCCTAGATGCGTACCAGCGTACAAAAGAAGAGAAGGTTTCGTCTAAAGGGACGTTAGTGCAGAACCTAAATCACCTCCGACGCCATCTCGGTGGCGTGAAACCGTGGCAGGTCTCGGACCAAACCCTTGAACGATATCTGAAGCTCCGCCAAGAAGACACCTACACAATCCCGAACACAAAGATCACCAAAACAGGTGCAGCAGACTCGACCGTTCGCCGCGAGCTTTCGACGCTGAGCCAAGCCCTGAAATGGGCCAAGCGCGAACGGGAAAAAGACTGGTTCATGGGCAGAGGATACCATGACGATTTTCGCTATCCCGTGAAAAGCAAGACCACTCGCCGTCACAAGTGGTTGAAGAAAAAAAAGATGCGCACAATTGCCAAGGCTGCGGAACCGCACTGTCTTTTGTTCATCAAATTGGCCATTGCATCAGCTGCGCGCCATACGGCTATTCTCGAATTGACATGGGATATGGTGGATCTGGAAACCGGCGAAATCGATTTTGGTGAAGCTATCGGCAATAAGGATCGCCCAGCGACAAAGGTTTCAAAAAAGGTGCTGAAATTGTTGCGCGAAGCTTATGAAATTCGCTGCACGGACCATGTCATCGAATATGGCGGAAAGCCGCTCAAAAGCATCGACACGGCATTTAATAAAGCTGTCATCCGAGCAGGTTTCGTTTCTGGCACGTATTCGAACGGTCAAAAGAAGGCGAAGTATACCGTCCATGTTCTCAAGCACACCTCCATCACATGGATGGTTCATAAGGGCATGTCATATGAGCGGATTGCACAGCTGACGTGCACAAGCCCCCAAGTTATTCAAAAACACTACGGTCACCATGACCCGTCACTGACGAAAGATGCCCAAAAGGCTACTGATTTTTAATCCCCCCCCCTCTTCATAAGGAGAAAAAAATATGAAGAAAGAAAATCGTAAAAGAAAATCGAATGATGCTGAAGCCAAGGCGATTGGCGAAATGAGTCTCGATGAACTTACTGCATTAGGACAAGCACACTTGTCATTGGTAGAAACAATCGCAGAGCTTATCGAGATAAGGATAGAGGCTCAGGTGCATCAGAGCATTGTTGAGACGACCGAGTTGGCTGAAGCTTGGGCCAGCACTCGTGGCATGACACTGGACGAGTTTCTTGCGCCACAACGGCAGTCTCAAGCGGCTAGAGGATAAGGAGAATAGATATGAATGATTGTTTCACTCCTCGGAAAGATGGATTTAATTATGATCCAAGTAATGCGCCATGGCTGTTTTATGATGGCATCGATGTGAGTTTGCATGAGCTTAACGAACACATCTATTCAGTTTTGTTGAATAACAAAATGATCGATGTTGACCTTTTAATGGACGAGTTGGACGGAAACGTAACACCTGAAAAGGTCCAAGTAATGTCTCAAAATGGCTGGGCGACGAAGCGAGATATTGAGCATTGCCTTTTTGACGCTCCCGACCTTGAGTACGCAGTCCGCTATTTCATTATGTCGCTGGAGTTGGCTCATAAATCATGGAGATCACAACAAGAGTTGAAGACCATCTAGACAAGGTCATTTTCAACGTCAAAAGCCCCGCATCGCTATGATGCGGGGCTTTTGATTTTGGGATAATAACCTAAAGCCCTGCAAATCAAATCAATACAAAATACAAGGGGCGCTTTGCCATCTATGAATTATTGAGACAAATACTCCATGATCTCTCGACTTTGAAATGCACGTGCGATGTCGTGGCAGTCATGTCCCTCATCGTCTTTAAGATACGGGGTTCCTCCTGCCTCGACGAGAAGGTGGAAGGCATCTGCGGCATTGTTTTCGGCTGCGACCATCAGCGGTGTGCGTCCTGGTCCCGGGGAAGAATGCTTGCGATTGGGGTCAGCGCCATGCTCAAGAAGTATCTTCGTGATTTCCAAATAGTTCTCTCGGGGAACTTGGGCGGGCTTTTGAGCAGAATGGTCGATAATTTGACGCATGATTTCGGCGTGACGCGGATTTGCCATGTTTGGAATTGAAGGCTGATCTCCCATAACGCCTGCAAAAACGCCCGTATAACGTCGCCTTATTTCCGCATCTTCCGGTCCAGGAAAGGCCAGCCGTTGCATCAGTTCAGCTTGCGCTAAACCGTCGCGGTAAAATGTGAAACGCTCAATACAAACATACAGAGGGGACTGAGGTGGGTAGCTCGCAGGCATGTCTGGGCTTGCCCCCATTTCGATTAGCCGAGCCACGATTGCAGGGTCCCCTAAAATTATAGACATATAGAGGGGAGACAAACGTTTCTTGGCTGTCAATCGGTCAAGAGTTTCTTGTTGATGAGGATGCTCCAACAAGAGGTCAAGAGCTTGGCGTCCCCGTCCGTCCTCGGCACACTGCAAGGCGTTCAACAGGGCTGAGCCACCCTGTCCATCCAATTTATTCACGTCGGCACCGGCTTCTAGAAGTTGTTCCACATCTTTCACTCGGTCTTCGGAGGCAAACCATATCAATTGCGGGCGTCTGTACTTACTGCCATCCAAAGACGGGATGCCGATGACCCGATCCGGTCTGGTTAGGTCAGGCTTGATCTTATCGGTATCAGGTTGATAGAAGGCACGGAATGGAAGAGGGCTTGTAGATACTTTTCCCTCCATTGCCTCTGGGAAACGCGCATGATGTGGAAAGATCCCGGCGAACGCCTGTGCCATCTGCTCGACCTCCCAGTCTGAAATGACGTCTAGGTTGTCAGGAAATTCTGCCAAATGGGTTGGAAACATCCTCATGGCCAGGGCACGATGCTTGAATCTCTTTAACGCCGCTTTTTTGCCGAGATGTGCTGCTAGCGCAAGGGCTTCTTGCAAAATTTGCTTTTGGTTCTGGCCTGCTCTGTATAAGGCTAGATCAGATGCTCTTTCGTAGAATTTAAGCGCCTTTTCTTCGTCGCCAGCAAGGACGTGCCAGCGACCTTCGCACCAATCCAACATGTAACGTGCGCGACCATCGGTGTCGTTCTGGTCCAGCAAGTCTTTGAAACGGTTAAGTTTCAGACGTGCCGCTTCCTGATCCTCAATGTTCTTCGCGTTTGTTCGCGTCAAACTGATATTTAGTAGGGGTAAGCCAAACTCCTTCACCACCTGCAAACGATTACCCGCCTCAATATTGGCGATAGACAATTCTTTGCCGACATCACGTCGGGGGCAATTCAGGAGGATTTCCTGGCGGACTAGCTCGATCAAAGACCCGAAACCAGCTTCTTCGGTCTCTCTGTCCAGCCATGCCAACGCCCTTGCGGTCAGGAGCCATTTGCCAAACAGAGAAATGTCCGGTTTTCGGTCGGGGCAGCTCTCCTCAAGATCGCTTAGCAATGGTCGGATTGATGCGAAGAACTTGGGGGGCGTTTTTTCACGACGCCATCGGCTTATGCCATCGCGTTTTGGTTTGTTGTCCGGGTACGTCAAGGTCGTGACGTTATGGTCGAACAATGTTTCTCCCCATTGGAACACCACATCAACTGGTTTGACGTCCTCCAGCAAGAAGTCACCAAGATCTGGCCCGCCGAACTGATCCCGCATAGCATTCAGAAAACTAGCCGTATAACTAGCACCGACCGCTTTGATCAGCAAAGGAGCTGCCTCTTCTCTAGACAGGGCATCAAGAGACACTTGTGACAGCAGGCTAATATGCTCATCGCGCAGGTAGTCGATGAACTTGCTGACAAAATCTGCATATTCTTGGTCGAAATCTTGAAGTGGCTTCAATATCAATCCGTCAACAATTTGCTGCGGCAGACTCCAGTCGTAATCTCCGTCACGAGCTAATCGATCAAGTTTCTTTCTAAGAACTGGGTTCGCTGATTTTGTATCGAATACGTCTGCCAACAACCGACACACTTCCCCGATCATTGGATATGGAGGCTTTGGCTTGTGTTCGTGATTAACCATGGCAGCGTCGTAAATCCCCCAAGAAATTATATACGGCACGCCTGTCGCTCGGCGTAGAAGGAACGGTCACGCATCGTCCACCGGGTGCCACCAATTTTCCGTGCTTCTTTCCTCGGCGGAACAACCAACCGCCACGCACATATGTCCGTACAATTTTAGAGACATCTTTGTCTTTTGAGTACTGCATTATGATAGTTTCCAAAAGGGGAGGGAGCGGAGATGATTTTCTCCACTCCCGAAGAGGCTACTTCCCGTTTCGTGCAGCAGCAGACGAGGCCTTGCTCGAAAAACTGCCTTTGGGCACCTGACCGCCGTTTGCTTTTGCTGTAGCGCTCTGGATGCGATTAGCATCTGATTTCGTCATTTGAGTCCGCCCGGACCCTTTGGAAGAAGATTTTGCCGACATTTTTCAGTCTCCAGTGTTGAAGTTGACTGCTCAGGGCAGCGACAGAACGATGTTGAATGAAAACAGCCCGAAGGTCGGCAGCACAGGTGGCAAAAAAAATCCAAAAAATATTTTGGGCTCGACTGACAATCGGGATGATCCAAAATATGTAAGCCTGACGAGATACATGTCACTGAGCGTTTAGATGCGTCTAGGTTGGTCTTTAATTCTCGACATCGCACATAGATATAAGAAGCCGCCTCAGCAGGGGGGCAGGACTTCATTTCCTGTTGTCACAGGTGATACAACCGAGGCTCGATTTGGTACGAAACCTGGTACGAAACCCAAAATCGCGTAAGTTGCGCGATGGGTGATAACCTATTGATTTTTAATGAAGAAAAATGGTGCCGCCGGACAGAATTGAACTGTCGACCTCACCCTTACCAAGGGTGCGCTCTACCCCTGAGCTACGGCGGCACAAATATTGCGCAGCGGGGTGCGAAAGCGCGCGGAACATGCCATATGAATTTCATAAACGCAAGCGCCTTGACGCGAATTTTTTAGACCGTCATCCTAGCGCTCCACTTACCATCAGGCCAAACACATAAAACATGAGCCAGAACAAAGACCAATCCACCCCCAAAGCGCCCAAAACAGACGCCAAATCCGAGCGCGCGGCGCGGTTGAACGAGGCCCTTCGCGAAAATCTCAAAAAGCGCAAGGCCCAGGCCCGAGCGCGCAAAGCTCAGCCTGAAATGGGGCCAAAAACGCCCGATTGAGCCTCACTTTGATCAAATTCCTTGTCCACGTTGGGGCCATGGGCTAAAAGCCGGGCCTAAGAGTTAATCGGGCGCATATATATATATAAAGTGTTGGACCTTTAATGGATCAAATCGTCATTCGCGGGGGCAAACCCCTTCACGGCACCATTCCCATCGGCGGCGCAAAGAACGCGGCGCTGCCTCTGTTGGCGGCGAGCTTGCTCACCGACGGCGTGCTGCGTCTCTCCAATCTGCCGCACTTGGCCGATATTTCGACCATGGCACATTTGCTCAGCGATATGGGTGTGACCATCTCCATGGAAGGCGATGCTGACGGCGGTGGGCATTTGGGCCGCGTGTTTGCCCTGGATGCCTCCGGCGTGTGTGAGACCACGGCCCCTTACGATCTGGTGCGGCGTATGCGCGCGTCGGTCTTGGTGCTGGGGCCCTTGGTCGCCAAACACGGCCACGCCCGTGTGTCCTTGCCCGGCGGCTGCGCCATCGGCACGCGCCCGGTGGACTTGCACCTCAAAGCCCTGGAAGCCCTGGGTGCGGAAATCGAGCTCACCGAAGGCTACGTGGAAGCCAAGGCCCCCAACGGGCTCAAGGGCGGACATGTGCTGTTTTCCAACGTCACCGTGGGCGGCACCGAAAACATTTTGATGGCCGCGTGCCTGGCGGAGGGTGAAACCGTGATCGCCAACGCGGCGCGCGAGCCGGAAGTCACCGATCTGGCCCATTGCTTACAAGCCATGGGCGCCAAGATTGAAGGCATCGGCACTGATACTCTAAAGGTCACCGGTGTCAAAGAGCTGCACGGTGCAGACTACGAGGTCATCATTGACCGCATCGAATTGGGGTCTTACGCCGTGGCTGCGGCTGTGACCGGCGGCGATGTGGTGTTGAAGGGTGGGCGTCTTGATTTGATCGAAGCCGTGGTGGACGTCATGCGTCAGGCCGGCGTTGAAATCGAAGAGGTCGAAGACGGCCTGCGCGTCAGCCGCAAAAACGGCGCGATTAAAGGCTTTGATGTCATGACCGAGCCCTATCCGGGCTTCCCCACGGACATGCAGGCGCAAATGATGGTTCTGGCCAGCGTCGCCGAAGGGGCTTCCATGATCACCGAAACGATCTTTGAAAACCGCTTCATGCACGTGCCTGAACTGGTGCGCATGGGTGCGGACATCAACGTTCATGGGCGTTCCGCCATTGTGCGCGGTGTGGAAAAGCTGTCCGGTGCGCAGGTGATGGCAACCGATTTGCGGGCTTCGAGCTCTTTGGTTCTCGCAGGTCTTGTGGCCGAAGGCGAGACGGTGGTGAACCGTGTTTATCACTTGGATCGCGGCTATGAGCGTTTGGAAGAAAAACTGGCCGCGTGCGGTGCGGATATCGAACGCGTTCGCGGATCGTCCTAAGGGCACTTCAGCCCTGGAAACTCGTCCAAAAACCCTTTATATATGCGCCCCTCTGGGCATGGTGCTCAGTATGGAGACGTAACGTGACGACACCGAATGACGATAAATTGGTCTTGGCGCTGCCCAAGGGCCGCATCTTGGAAGAGGTGATGCCCATTGTGCGTGGTGCTGGCATTGAACCGGAAGCCGATTTCGACAATCCAAAATCGCGCAAGCTGTCCTTTGCCACCAATCATCCGAATTTGGAAATCATTCGTGTGCGCAGCTTTGACGTGGCGACCTTTGTGGCGTTCGGCGCGGCCCATTTGGGTGTCGCTGGGGCCGACGTGTTGTTGGAATTCGACAACCCAGAAATCTACGCACCGCTGGATTTGGGCATTGGCTATTGCCGCATGTCCATCGCCGAGCCCAAAGAGTTGGGGGGAGAAGACGACCCGTCCACCTGGTCGCACGTGCGTGTCGCGACGAAGTATCCCGAAATCACCAAAAAGCACTTCGCCAGCCGTGGCGTTCAAGCCGAATGCATCAAGCTGAACGGTGCCATGGAGCTGGCCCCGAAAATGGGCCTGTGTTCGCGCATCGTTGATTTGGTGTCCACAGGCGGGACGCTCAAAGCCAACGATTTGGTTGAAGTGGAAGTCATTGCCGAAATCACTTCACGTCTGGCGGTGAACCGCACGGCGTGGAAAACCCGCTCGGCGGAAATTGGCGGTTGGATTGAAAAGTTCCGGGAGGCTCTCGATGCCCAAGCGTCTTGATATTTCCGATCCGCAGTTTGAGCGCCAATTCCAAGAGGTCCTGGGCGTTCAGCGCGAAGCCGACGTGGATGTGAACGAAGCCGTCGCAGGCATCTTGAAAGACGTCAAGACCCGCGGCGATGCGGCAGTGGTGGAGTACACCAACAAATTCGACCGGCAAAGCTTAAGCGCTGCAGATATTGCCATCACGGCCCAAGAAGTCGACGCGGCCATGGCTGAGAGCGAACCGGAGCTTATGGCCGTGCTCAAATTGGCGGCGGAGCGCATTGAAGCGTTTCACGAACGCCAATTGCCGGAATTCGAAGATTACAAAGACGAAGACGGCGTGCGCCTTGGCTATCGCTGGACGGCTGTGCACGCGGCAGGGCTTTACGTTCCCGGCGGCTTGGCGGCGTATCCGTCGTCTGTGCTGATGAACGCCATTCCGGCCCGTGTGGCAGGTGTGGAACGTTTGGTTATGGTGGTGCCGACGCCGGACGGGGTGATCAACCCGTTGGTCTTGGCTGCGGCCAAAGTTGCGGGTGTTACGGAAATCTATCGCATCGGCGGTGCGCAAGCCGTGGGGGCGTTGGCTTTTGGTACACAAACCATTCCCGCCGTCGATAAAATTGTCGGTCCGGGCAATGCGTACGTCGCGGCTGCCAAGCGCCAAGTGTTTGGCACGGTGGGCATCGACATGATCGCAGGCCCCAGTGAAATTTTGGTGGTGGCGGATGGCGACAACGATCCCAACTGGATTGCAGCAGACCTGCTCAGCCAGGCCGAACACGACACGGCGGCGCAGTCGATCCTGATCACGGATGACAAAGAGTTTGCGACGCGTGTCGAGGACGCTGTGGAAAGCCAGCTCAAAACCTTGAACCGCGAAGACATCGCGCGCGCCAGCTGGCAAGACCACGGGGTGGTTATCACGGTGAACGATTTGATGAGCCAAGGCGTGCCTTTGGTCGATCGCGTGGCGCCGGAGCACTTGGAATTGGCCGTCGAAGATCCCGCCCCCTTGGCCGAAACCATTCGCGATGCGGGGGCGATGTTCTTAGGGCGCTATACTCCCGAAGCCATCGGTGACTATGTTGCGGGCCCCAACCACGTGTTGCCGACATCGCGCACCGCGCGGTTTAGCTCCGGCTTAGGCGTATTGGACTTCATGAAACGCACCACGTTTATTGCGTGCGACGCGGACGGATTGAACGCAATCGGTCCGGCGGCGGTGAAGTTGGCCGACGCAGAAGGCTTGCAGGCGCACGGACTTTCTGTTTCCATTCGTTTGAACAGCAAATAACCTGCCGGAGGGCACCGTGTCCGACACAGCCCGCATCAAAGAGATCTATCTCGACGAAGCCTCGGTGGTGAATCGCACCCCGCAGGTCGAACACGAGCGCAAGGTCGCGATCTACGATCTTTTGGAAGACAACACCTTCAAGCTTTTAGAGGGGCCTGAGGGCCCATACGTCTTGCGCCTTAGCATCGAAGAAAACCGCTTGGTTTTTGACGTGCGCAATGAAAACGACGAACCGGTGAAGCTGTTCATGCTGGCCCTTTCGCCGTTTAAATCCATTGTGCGCGAATACCTGATGGTCTGTGACAGCTACTTTAAAGCCATCACCAATTCTTCACCGTCGCAGATTGAAGCCATCGACATGGGCAGGCGGGGGCTGCACAACGATGGCTCCGATATCTTGGAACAGCGCTTAAAGGACAAAGTCGATTTAGACCACAACACGGCGCGCCGTCTCTTTACCTTGGTGTGCGTTTTGCACATTCGAGCCTAGGAGACGCGACGTCTGATGAGCCTCCCCAGCGCCATTTTGTTTTCTTGCACCATGAATTCAATCCGCTCTCCCATGGCGGCAGCGATCATGCGTCATTTCCACGGTCATGACGTTTATGTGGATTCGGTCGGCGTGCGCACCAAAGAGGTCGACGGTTTTGCCGTCGCGGTGATGGAGGAAATCGGTATCGATATCTCCAAGCACCACCCCAAAACCTTTGAAGAGTTGGAAGACAGTTTTTTTGATTTGGTGGTTTCTCTGTCCCCCGAAGCCCAACACAAAGCCGTCGATTTGACCCGCTACATGGATTGCGAAGTCGTATTTTGGCATACGTTCGACCCATCTGTGGTCGAAGGCTCACGTGATGAGCGCTTGGAGGCTTATCGTCGAGTCCGGGACGAATTGGTGTCCAAAATCAAAGAGAACTTCCCGCTGCGCACAGCCAAAGACATTTAATCGTTAAAAATCGCGAAAAAACGGGAAAATTTCGGGAAAAAACTTGACCTTTGGAGCGCAACGGACCAATTTTGGGCCGCCCTAGCAAACCAAGCAAGAGAGATTGATGGCTAAAGAAGAAGTTCTTGAATTTTCCGGCGTTGTGACCGAATTGCTGCCCAACGCAATGTTTCGCGTCGAGCTGGAAAATGGACACGAAATCCTGGCCCACACCGCTGGTAAAATGCGCAAGCACCGCATCCGCGTTCTGGCGGGCGACAAGGTCACGGTGGAAATGACCCCGTACGACCTGACCAAAGGCCGCATCACGTTCCGCTTTAAGTAAGTTCGCTCGCCCTCTAGAATGGGCAGATGCTGGACCGGGTCAGTCTGTCTGCCCGGTCTATTTACTTGAGCTGAATAGGTGAGCATGAACAACGACCCGCGCCCCGTTCCACTGATCCTGGCCTCCGCGTCGCCTCGGCGCGTCGAGCTGTTGGCGCAGATCGGCATCACACCTGACGACATCATCCCTGCAGACATCGACGAAACGCCGCTTAAAAACGAGCGTCCCCTGGACCACGCCCGGCGTTTGGCTGCGGATAAAGCGCGCGCCATCCAATCCAGCCATGCAGATGCTTGCATCGTCGGTGCGGACACCATTGTTTGTGTCGGGCGGCGCATTTTGGGCAAGCCAGCTGACGAGGCACAGGCGCGCAGGTATCTTTCCCTGCTTTCCGGGCGCACCCACAAAGTCATCGGCGGCTTGGCCGTTTTGGCTCCGGGTGGTGAGACGGTTAAAGCCATCACCACCAAAGTCACCTTCAAGCGTCTGAGCGCAGAAGAAATCAACGGCTACATGGCCTCCGGCGAGTGGCAGGGCAAAGCAGGGGCTTATGCCATCCAAGGTTTGGCAGGTGCGTTTGTGACCAAGATCAGTGGTTCCTATTCCAATGTGGTGGGGCTGTCGCTTCCAGAAGTCGCAGGCGCGCTTAAAGGCTTGGGCGCGTGCCCTGCTGGCTTGATTTAGGAGTGTGCCGTGGATAGCCTCGTCGTCCGTGTCCGCCCCGGTGAAACGCGCATCGCACGCGTGGATGGCGATGGGCGCCTAAAAGACTTTGCGGTCTATCGCGAACACATCCCCGGCGAAGTGGGCGACGTGTTTTGGGCACGTGTGAAAAAGGTCGTGCCCAATTTAGAAGCCGCCTTCGTCGACATCGGTGCCGAGCGTGACGGGTTTTTAGGCCTAGCCGAAGCCCGCCCGCAGCCGTTCATGGGCGGCGAAGCCCCACGCGATCGCATTTCGGACTATGTGCGCGAAGGTGAGGCCGTCATGGTTCAAGTCGTTGCGGCTGCGCGCGATGACAAAGGTGCAAAACTGACCCGCCGGGTGAGTGTGTCGGGCGCGTATGTCGTGCTGACACCCAACGACCCCGGCATACGCGTGTCCAAACGCATCGCAGGCGACACGGAACGTTCGCGCCTGCGCACCATGCTCAGCAGTGTTCTGGCTGGGAACGAAGGCTGCGTCATTCGCTCCAGTGCCATGGGTGTACGCGAAAAGTTGGTGAGCGAAGACTTACGTTTGTTGCGCGGGCGTTGGGCGATCTTGTGCGATCACGCCAAGGGGGTAACGCCCCCGGCTTTGATCAGCGCGGATGTGCCGCCTGCGCTTCAGTTTTTGAACGAAAGCGGGCACGGCAACTACACCAAAGTCTTGGTGGACGATGGGGGGACTTGCGAACAGATCAAGTCCGAACTGACCAAACTGAACGTCATGCCGTCCGGCGGGGTGGAGCACGTCACCACACACTTCGACATTTTTGAAACCGCCGCCATCCAAGACGATGTGGCTGGGTTGTTGGTCCCCCGCGTTAAGTTGCCGGGCGGCGGGTCTTTGGTGATTGAACAGACTGCAGCACTGACCACCATTGATGTGAACGCCGGTGCGGCCAAGGCTAAGGCGTCCGGGCGCGGCCCCCAAGATCTGGCGCTCGCCACCAACGTCGAAGCCATGCGCGAAATCGCGCGCCAAATCCGGCTGCGCAATATCGCCGGCTTGATTGTGGTGGACTACATCGGCATGCGCGCCAAAGACAGCCTTGGGCGCATGGTCACGGCCTTAAAAGACGCCATGCTGCCTGACCCCGTGGGACCTCAAGTTTTGGGGACGACCAAGGGGGGCTTGTTAGAAATCACCCGTCCGCGCCGCCGCCCGCCCTTGGCCCAGGTGCTGGCTGTGCCGTGTCCGTCGTGCCAGGGCTCCGGCGCGGTCGAGGCACCGCTTTCGGTGGCCTATCGCGCCTTGGATCAGGTCTTGGCCGACGTCTGGGCCGACCCGGCCTTGATCCCGGTCTTGAACGTGCCGAATTGTGTGTTTGAGGTTCTCAAACAGGACGGACAAGAGGCGCTCACACGCATGGAAGCCAAATTGGGCCAACCCTTGGACGTGCGCCAAGACGCCAGCTTGTCACCCGACGCATTCCGCATAGACCGAGACTAAGAGACAAAGGACATCTCTTCCATGAGTGATGAAAACGTGGTGAAGCTGAAAATCTCTAAGCCCCAGAAAACAGGGGGGAAAAGCTGTCCGGTTTGCCAAAAGCCGGTGCAAAAGGCCTACCAGCCGTTTTGTTCCAAACGCTGCGCCGACATCGATTTGGGCAAGTGGTTGGGGGAGGGCTATCGCATTCCCTCAGACGAGCCTGCAGGCTTTGACGACGGCTGGGGAGATGAGGACTGAAAAAGAACAAAAAAAGACACTGGAACGCTGGACAGGGGCGTCGGAATCTCCTATAAACCGGGCCGCACCAACGTGTTGGGGCTTTGGCCTCACAAAATATGCCCAGGTAGCTCAGTTGGTAGAGCAGCGGATTGAAAATCCGCGTGTCGGTGGTTCAAATCCGCCCCTGGGCACCATTATTAAGGGGCCTCGGCAGAGATGCTGAGGCCCTTTTTATTGCATTCCCTCAAGAATGCGCATTTTAAGCAGGCCAAACCCAATGCAGACTTTCAAACTGACACCCACGCCGCGAAGGGACTTTCGCCTGGAAGTGAACATCATTCAAACCAAATGCAAACTCGAAAAGCATGGATATCGCCACAACAGGATCGTGTATGGCTTCAGCGTTGATGCGCTGGATATCACAGAGCTTCAATCACTTGGTTTGAATGTTGAAGAAATTGCCTTTGACGAAGAACAGCGAAACCTTGTTCGTTATTTGATCGAACGGGGACGGGCACTGTCAAAGATTGACCATCTGCGGCATGACCGTGAACAGGGCGGCGCGGACAATGCGCAAGAAGAAGCTGACGTTCAACAAAAATTGACGGATTTGAGCAGTAAGGTTCAGGCAGCGAAAGAAACGCTTGGTATTGTCGGAACCATCAAGTTGCTGAAGTTTTAACGCGTCAGTTTTGGCGGTTGTTGAGCTGTTGAATGTTCTGCAATCGGTGGTAGTCTTTGTCGATGACCTATCTTCTCAGGCTTTCCATTTTTGTCACCATGTGCGTTTGGATGTTCCAAAGCGATGACGTGCGCGCGGAAGGTGCAGAGCCTTCCCAGGATGGCGTATGGGAAGCGGTGCGGGAGAATGTTGACAAGTCAGATGAATGTGCAGCCGTATTCAAAGAGCTGGAAAAGGCCCACGCCATTGAAATGACGCGCTTAGCCGTCTTGGCTGATTTTACTTTGGGGTCTCATCTTCTGGAAGGGTATTGCATGGATCGTGATGTCGATCTGGCAAAACGCGCGTTTCAGTATGCGGCTGAAAGGGGAAATGTTCACGCCGCGCTCTTTCTTGGACAGGTCTACTTCATGGAAGAGGGAGCCGGAAGTTCGAAGGCTCGGGAATGGGCCGAGAGGGCCCGCAATGCTTTAATCACTGTCGCGGGGGATAGTGAACTTAAACAGATCATGATAAAGCGGTTTGAAAGCTCAGGACTTTCGCCGCATGTGGAACAAGCATTTGTCTGGTATGAAGACATAAGCTCTCGCACTCCGAATTCATTGTATGAAGTTGGGCTGAGTTTGCTGGACCAGAACGCTTACCCTGAGTCAAAGGTATTGGCGTGTAGGTGGTTTTATGAGGCGGAAAAGAAGAACCATGTAGGAGCGCGCTTCCAACTCGGTCGGCAACTGGCTTTGGGAGATGGGGTGAAAATTTCAAAACGCCAAGCGTATTGGGCACTGGAAACCTCAGCGAACAAGGATAGAAATGTTGATGCCTTTTTGCTAGTAGCAGAGCTATTGCAAAAAGGAGATGTTTTTGAAAAACACCTCCCCAATGCATACTACGCCTTACTTATGGCACAAAAACTTGGTGCAGGCGTATCTGAGCAATTGAAGGTTTTGGCGCCTCAGGTCTTGCTTGAGGACAGGGAAAGCAAAAAGTGGTGGGCTGACCAAAAGGTAGCAGCGCTTCGCCTAAGTCGTGAGCTTCCTCAGTTTTCACAGCCCCCTTGCTCGTACTCTTCACGGTAGGCGGCTATATCTTTGCGATATGAGTCAATCCAAAACTCGATGGAGTCGCGCTCTTTCTTTGCTTTGTCATAGTTTGCTTGCTCTTGGCTATCTTCAATAGATAGCAAGCAAGATTCAGTAATATCTTTGGTAGCTTCGTTTATACCATCACCTAAGCCCTTTGCTCCTCCAGCAACCGCTCCAGGCCAACTTGCTATAGCTCCACCAATAATCACGCCTTCAGCAATAGATCCGCCGATTCTTCCCGGAGTTGCGTCCAAAGCGTTGTGGCATTTATCCTCCAATATCTTTAATGCAGCCTTTGCTTCATTGTAGATTTGATCGGCTTTGTTGAAGTCCTCAAGTGCCTTTTGAAGATTGATCTCCGTGGATTCAATTAATCGCCTCCAATAATCACAATCCACAACTGTTTCTTCCGCCCAACAGCGGCAGTTATAGGCTTCACCAGGGTGTCCACCTTCGGGCGGTCTGTCCCAGGAAAAGATTTTGCCATCACGATCGGCATGAGACGAGCGCACCTTACCATCGCTTCGGGTGCGCCAGATGTAGGAGCCTTTATTGTTTGATTTTACGTCTTGAAGAGTGCGTACCGCGTTGTCATCGGCGGGCCCGATTTGAAGCAATGTTTCTGGGGTAGCCTGATCCTCGTCATAGCGGTATTCCATGGTGCGAACCGTCGGCCCATCCGGTTTCATCACACCGTCAGGCTGTAAGTCGTTTCCACTTTGGAATTCCCGAATGGCTTTGATAAAGGCTTCATCCGGATATTGCGTCAGGCCGTGCGTTGGAATTTCATAAAGTCCGAGTTGGTGGAGGACTTTTTTCATTTCCAAAACATCGGTCAAGTTCATGTTGTGCGTCGGCCCAATGGTAGACTGCAGTTGATAAAAAGGTGACATCTCAAAGTCCCTCTGCTGAAGGCGCACGCGGTCACGGCCCAAAACACATCTACGGTTCGGGAGGGCAAAGTGGTCGTAAAACGACATGCCGTTTTTCAGGCACTTCATCCGGCGTGCGCCGATGAAAACAATTTTGTGAGAAGCGTTATCCGTTTCGGGTTATCCCCGGTGTGGGTGTAACCACCACAAACACAGAGGGCCCGACGGGCACTTTGGAATAAAGGTATATCGAAAAATCGTCAAAGTAAGGAATAAATACCTATCGAAAGGATTAAAAGTTTTGCCCCCTTGAAAATCCGCGTGTCGGTGGTTCAAATCCGCCCCTGGGCACCATTATGGTGCTGGCTCTAAAGATAAATCATGGTTGTTTTCGACCATTTTTCCTCGGAAATCATTTATGATCTGCTCCCCCAGTTTAGGTGTGGTCTGGTTCTGAATGATTGTGTCGACGGGTCATATCCCAAGGACGTGTAGTTGCGCGCATAATGTACCGGATTATGGATGCAACAGACTGAAAATATGAATATATATATGATATGCCGCTTTACGTAAATTTGCGTGCAAGACCTAAACTACTTTACTTTATATTGTAAATATCTATTGTTAGTGCACGTTTACATGGGCGCCACCCTGTTTGCGCGTGCTCCAGCTTTAAGGTTGGGGGGAGAAGTTGATTGAATAAGATTGTTGCGTCATACATTCGCAAGCATATGCGTGCGACTCATGCTGATGAAATAGTTAGCAATACCAGCAAGTTAGGTGCTGAGGCCGCTTGGCCGTCACGCGCGCCCATGGCTTTGGCGTTGGAGCCCCGGTTTATGTTCGACGCCGCAGGCGGCGCGACCGGAGCCCAGGTGGCAGAGCAAACGGCGGCCGAATCGGTTGCGTCGCAAAACAACGACCAAGACGAGAATTTGGCCCAGGCGGTGTCTTCCGGACAAAATGATGCAGCACGCAACGAAGTCGTGGTTATCGATTCGTCAATTGCAGATTATCAAACCCTTTTGGACGGTGTGGACCCGAGCCTCGACGTCATTTTGTTGGAGCCGGGCGCGGATGTGAACGATCTGGCCCAGGCCCTGTCAGGATACAGCAGTGTTGATGCTGTGCACCTGATCACCCACGGCGAGACCGGGGCGCTGAACTTTTCCGGGGGTGCCCTCACGCTGGACAATCTCGAAGACAGCCAAGATGCGCTTTTGACCATCGGCGATGCGTTGTCAGCGGATGGCGATTTGCTGCTGTATGGCTGTAACGTCGGTGCCGACGGTGCCGGGCAGGACTTTATTGATGCCTTAGCAACGGCGACAGGTGCAGACATTGCTGCATCCGATGACTTGACCGGTTCAGCGGACTTAGGTGGCGATTGGGACTTGGAGGCCAGTAGCGGCATCATTGAAACCGATACGGCCTTGGATGATGAAACGGCGGTTTATGACGGGCTGTTGTTAACAGATACGATCGAGTACGCGTATGCCACCCCGAGTAATAGTACGACCGGTGCGCAGATTGCCCAATCGTTTACGGCAACCCAAACCGGCACACTCACCAGTGTCAGTTTTCTGCTTATAACACAGCCGACCTCGGACGTAACGGTATCGATTTACAGTGGTGAAGCTGTGTCCGGTACGGCGTTGGCCAGTCAGGTCTGGGCTAAAGCCGACGCTACCGCTGCTGGATCGACGGCGGATATGAGAACCCTGACGTTTTCCTCGCCTGCATCGATTACCAGCGGCAGCACCTATACCATCGCCTTTGGCTCGGGTGATACAAGCATTGGGATCTATCGCTACAACTCAGGCACCGACAATTATTCAGGCGGCAAGCCCTATCTGTCAGGAGGCTTTGTGGCGTCGGGCTATGACTTTTTCTTTAAGGCGACCCAAACGTATACATCTGGCCCCACGGTTTCAGATGGCAATATCTCCATCACCAGCTCGGGAAGCGGCACGGGCGGTGCATACAAGGTCGGCGATACGATCACGGCCAGTTGGAACAACACGGCGGGTGGTGACAACAACTCCGGCATCACCGGGGTTACCATGGACTTTTCGGCGTTTGGCGGCGGGGCGGCGGTCGCGGCTACGGACAGTTCAGACACCTGGACGGCCAGCTACACCCTCACGTCGGGCAGTGTTGACGGCACCAACTTGAACGTTTCGGTGACGGCAACGGATGGCACGGCCGCAACGACGGCAGACACCTCCAACCTCACCGCCGATAACCAGGCGCCGACGGTGACGGATGGGAACATTTCCATCTCCGGCGCGTCTGGAACAGGTGGTGCGTATAAGGTTGGCGATACGGTAACGGCCACGTGGAACAACACGGCGGGCGGCGACAACAACTCCGACACCATCTCTTCGGCAACGGTGGACTTCTCTGCGTTCGGTGGCGGTGGGTCTGTTGCAGCTTCGAACAGCTCCGGCACCTGGACGGCGACTTACACCATCACGGCAGGCGCCATTGACGCCACCAGCCGCAACATTTCGTTTACGGCGACGGATAATGCTGGCAACACCACGACGACGGCAGACAGCACCAATGCGACGGTCGACAGCGTTGCACCGACGGTGACGGACGGCAATATTTCCATCTCCGGCGCATCGGGCACGGGTGGCGCGTATAAAATCGGTGACACGGTAACCGCAACGTGGAACAACACAGCGGGTGGCGACAACAACACTGACACCATTTCCGGCGTGACGGTGGACTTCTCGCAATTTGGCGGTGGGGCTGCGGTTGCCGCGTCCAACAGTTCCGGCACCTGGACCGCAACGTATACAATTGTGGCCGGCGCGGTTGATACCACCAGCCGCAATGTCTCTGTAACCGCGACGGACAATGCGGGCAACACCACGACCACGGCAGACAGCACCAATGCGACGGTGGACAGTGTCGCCCCGACGGTGACGGACGGCAACATCTCTATTTCCGGCGCGTCGGGTACGGGTGGTGCGTTTAAAACTGGTGACACGGTGACGGCCACGTGGAACAACACGGCGGGCGGCGACAACAACTCGGACACCATTTCTTCAGCGACGGTTGACTTCTCTGCCTTTGGTGGCGGCGCAGCGGTTGCGGCTTCGAACAGCTCGGGCACGTGGACGGCGACGTATACGATTACGGCGGGTGCCATTGATTCCACAAACTTGAACGTTTCGGTCACGGCGACGGATAATGCGGGCAACACCACCACGACGGCGGATAGCACAAACGCCACGGTGGACAACACCGCACCGACGGTGTCGGATGGCAATTTGTCCATTTCCGGCGCATCGGGTACAGGTGGCGCGTTTAAGGTTGGCGATACGGTAACCGCGACGTGGAACAACACGGCGGGCGGCGACAACAACTCCGACACCATTTCCGGTGTGACCGTGAACTTCTCCGGCTTTGGCGGCGGCGCAGCTGTTGCGGCATCGAACAGCACTGGCACCTGGACCGCGACGTATACCATTACGGCAGGCGCCATTGACGGCACCAACGTCAACGTCTCGGCAACCGCAACGGACAACGCGGGCAACACCACGACGACGGCGGACACCACCAACGCCACGGTCGACAGCGTCAACCCAACGGTTTCCGACGGCAATATTTCGGTCACCAGCTCGGGCAGCGGGACAGGTGGTGCATACGTTGTCGGCGACACCATTACGGTGGCGTGGAACAACACCGCAGGCGGCGACAACAACTCCGACACCATTTCCGGTGTGACGGTGAACTTCTCTGCCTTTGGCGGTGGGGCTGCGGTCGCGGCGTCCAACAGCTCCGGCACGTGGAGTGCGAGCTACACGGTTGTGACGGGCTCGACCAAGGGCTCGAACCTGAACGCGTCGGTCACCGCGACGGACAACGCGGGCAACACCACGACCACGGCAGATACGTCGAACCTGTCTATCGTCAACTCAGCACCTGTGGCTTCGGGAACGTATAGCTTCTCATCCATCAATGAAGACACCACAGCGACGGGTGTGACGGTCTCGACCGTCGTGGCCGGTTTGACGACTTCGGATGCGGACAGCAACACGTTAGGTGTTGCCGTGACGGGGACGTCCGGCAATGGCACGTGGCAGTTCTCCCACGACAGCACCAATGGCACGGACGGCACTTGGACCAGCTTTGCGTCGGGCAACACACCTGCTGCGGCGACATCCTTGCTGTTGGCGCCCGCAGCCTATGTGCGTTATGTCCCCGATAGCCAAAACGCGGAAACGGCGACCATGACCGTTCGCGGTTGGGACCAAACCGCTGGCACGGCGTCCAGCGGCACCACAGCGCGCTATGCCGACACCTCCACCAACGGCAATGCAACGCCCTATTCCAGTGGCACGGCTACCGGTTCTCAAGCCGTAACAGCTGTCAACGACGTTCCCGTAGTTGACTTGGATGCATCCGCAGGCGGTGTGACGTATTCAACCAGCTTCTCGGCTGGGGGCTCGACCGTCACCATCGCCAATACGGATGCCACGTATTCCGATGTGGATACCAGCGATTCGCAAGCCAGCTTAACGGCGACACTCACGTCCAGGCCCGATGGCGACAGCGTTGAAAGCTTGGCGCTGAACTCCACGGCAACCACGGCGGCGACCAACGCAGGCTTGACGGTGGGCTATACGAGCGGGACCGGCGTTCTGTCCATCACGGGCGCCGCTTCGACCAGCGTTTATCAAACCATTTTGCGCGGCATCGTTTACAACAACACGGATGCAGCGGCAGACATCACCACGGGCAACCGCACGGTGAATGTGGTGGGTAACGACGGCGACGGAAACTCCAGCACGGCGGCGGCAACCGTCAGCGTGGTGACGGCTCCTGTCACCGATTTGAATGGTGCGACGTCCGGCACCGGCGTCACAGTGGCCTTTACGGAAGGTGACGGCGCGACCACCATCGCGAGCGCCGCCACCGTGACCGAGCCCGATGGCGATAACCTCAATCAGTTTGTTGTTACGCTCACCAATGCACAGACGGGTGATATTTTGAAAGTCGGCGTGCGCAACAACGGTGATGTGGTCAACGGCATTACGGTTACGGAAACGTCTGCCAGTGTGATCACCTTGTCCGGTTCGGCGACAGCCGCAAACTATCAAGCCTTGATCCGCGAAATCACCTTTAACAATACGTCAGAAGCTCCAAGTACGACGGCGCGTACCATCACGTTTGCGGGACGGGACGTCAATTCCAACACCGGGGCTTCGGCAACCGCGACCATTAATGTGAGCGCCGTCAACGACAGCCCGGCCTTTGCAGGCTTGGACGCCACACCGAACCCGAACGAAAACGTGGCGGTTCAGTTGGACGCCAATGCAACCCTTTCGGATGCGGAACTGGATGCGGGCAATAACTACAATGGTGCGACGTTGACCTTGTCGCGCAACGGTGGGGCCAGCGCCAACGACACGTTCGCGCACACCGGCACGCTGTCGACCATGACCCAAGGCGGCAACTTGACCGTGGGCGGGACGACCATTGGTACGGTGACGACGAATTCCAGCGGCACGTTGTTGTTGACGTTTAACAGCAGTGCGACCTCTGCCCTGGTGGACAGCGCGCTCCAGCAAATCACCTATGCCAATTCTTCGAACACGGAATCGGGTAACGTTCAGATCGACTATTCGTTCTCTGACGGCACGACCATCAGCCAAGGTTCCGGTGGGGCGAAGACTGCAACCGGTTCCGTGACGGTGACGGTGGCGGCAGTGAACGACACGCCGACCATGACCGGGCTGGACGCAACGCCGAGCTTCACCAAAGGTGGTTCGGCAGTGGTGTTGGACGCCAACGTCGTTTTGGCTGATGCCGAGCTGGACAATGGCAACAATTATAATGGTGCCACGCTACAAATCGTGCGCAACGGCGGGGCCAGCGCGAACGATCAATTTGCCGGATCCGGCACGTTGTATGGTGCTGCAGACAACGCAACTCTGACCCAGGGCGGGGCTTTGAAGGTCGGAACCACGTCCATCGGCACCGTGACAACGAACTCCGGCGGCACACTCTTGTTGACGTTCAATGCCAGCGCCACTTCGGCCTTGGTGGACAGCGCCATTCAACAGATTGCGTACTCTGCCGCGACGGCTGAAGCTGCTGGCAACAAGCAATTGGACTGGACGTTCAGTGACGGCACCACAGTTGCCCAAGGTTCTGGTGGTGCGAAAACAGCCACGGGTAATGTAACGGTGACGGTTGCAAACGCAGCACCTGTCGTCAGCGGGATTGGTGGCAGCTCCGTGTCTGCGACCCCAACGACAGCAGTGAATATCGATGCAGGTGCCGATGCGGCCATAACGGATGCGGATAGCACACACTTTAACGGTGGTAATGTTTCTCTCACCAAAGTGGGCACGGTGCCGGCTACGGCGAATTTCACCGTTGACGGCACCAATGTGACCAGTACGTCCGGCGGTGGTGTGTTGGCGGGTGGCGACACAATCTCTGTCGGTGGCACGGCCATCGGTACGGTGGACAACACGGATACGGGGCAAGGCGGCAACAGCCTGAAGATCACCTTTAACTCGACCAATGCAACACCGGCCCGTATCGCGACCTTGTTACAAAATTTGAAGTTCCAGGCCGGTTCGGCTGGGAATGCGGTCTTTGACATCACGGTAACCGACGCGGCTGGCGGCACAACGTCCACGGCGGCGCGGGTGACGGTCAGCGCTACCAATCCGACGACCACCACGACCAACAACCTCAACGTTTCCCAAATTGCGCCGACGCCTCCTGCGGGTGATGGTGGTGGTGACGGCGGTGGTGAAGGTGGCTTTGGTGGTGAAGGAGACGGCGGCGGTGACGGCGGCAATGAAGGCGGTATCGATGGTCCGGGTGGCGACACGGGCGGTGATGCAGGCGGCGATGCGGTCGGCGGCGCCGGCGGCGGCTTGACCTTAGCCGATCCCAATGCAACGCCCGGCTACACCTACGGCGGCGACACTCCGGGCAATGAAAACACGATCATCAACAGGTTGGTCGAGGGGAACCGCAGCGGCAACGGTAATGGAAATACTAACAATGATGGACCAGGTGGCCGTGGAAACAGCGGTCTGAGCGGCTTCGGCAACATCGGCGGCGGCGGTCTTGGCGGTCTTGGCGGTGGTATCGGCGGCGGCCTGGGCGGTGGTATTGGCGGCGGCCTGGGCGGTGGTATTGGCGGCGGCTTTGGCAGTCTTGGCGGTGCTGCAGGTGGCGGTGCAGGTGGTGGTGCTACAGGTGGTGGTATTGGCGGCGGTCTTGGTGGCGGTGCTACAGGTGGCGCTCCGGGCGGCGGTCTTGGTGTCGGTGTTACAGGTGGTGGCGCTCCGGGCGGCGGTCTTGGTGGCGGTGCTACAGGTGGTGGTGCTACAGGTGGTGGTATTGGCGGCGGTCTTGGTGTCGGTGCCGCAGGTGGTGGCGCTCCGGGCGGCGGTCTTGGTGGCGGTGCTACAGGTGGAAATGCTGGCGGTACCGGTGCTGCTCCCGCAGGTGGCGGTGCTCCTGCAGGTGTCGGTGGTGTCGGTGGTGCTTCGGCTAGCGGCGGTGATGGCGGCCAACCCGCTGCGGGTGGTCAAGGCGGCGCTGGTGGTGACCAAGGTCCGGCGGGTCAAGGCCAACCGGGTGCTGGTGACGGTGCTCAAGGTCAAGACGGACAAGGTCAAAGCGGTCAGGGCCAAGATGGTCAAGGTCAAAGCGGTCAGGGCCAAGATGGTCAGGGCCAAGATGGTCAAGGTCAAAGCGGTGAGGGGCAAAGTGGTGAGGGTCAAGGCGCTCAACCTCCAGCCCAAGGCGGTGAAGGCCAAGGTGGACAACCTCCAGCTCAAGGCGGTGACGCCGGACAAGGTGGTGAGCCCCAAGGCCAAGATAATCAAGGCCAAGATAATCAAGGTCAAGACGGCCAAGGCAATGAAAACGGTCAAGGCCAGGGTCAAGGCCAAGGTGAGGCCGGTGCACAGGAAGGCGCGTTCTTCCAGCCCGGTGGACGCACGAGCTTTACGGATCAGCTGGCAGCTGCGGCACAAACGCAACAGTCCAGTTTGGATAAATTGGTGGAAGCCATGGAACGATTGGCTTCGTAACTTAGACGTGTTATGGGCAGTGTTTAACGTCCATAACGTTATGAATTTAAAGATTAGCCGGGGATGCTCTGCTCCGGTGCATTGTATTGACGAGGTGGGTTTTGGGCACTGAACACACAAACACTGTACCCTTCAGATTGAATAAGAAGGGACAAGAGGGCTGCGGGACGCTCCCCGTCCGCAAGTCGTCGCCATTTCGCGCGGTTTTGCTGGTCGGCGTGGCTTTGGGTATTGCCGGGTGTACGGTAAAACCCGATCCCTTGAGCTTGGCCGATCACGCCAAACGCGCTGAAAAAGATGTGGGCGAGCTGTTCCAAGATCAAGAGCCCATCACCGGGCCGATCACCTTGGAAGAAGCCATGGCGCGCGCGATCAAGTACAACTTGGATCACCGTCTGAAGGTGATGGAAAATGCGCTGGCATCACACCAACTGACATCTGCGAATTTGAGCTTGCTGCCGAACCTGACCGCGCGTGCGGGCTACACCGGCCGCAATAACCATTTGGGTTCCAACAGCGTTTCCTTGTCCAACGGTTCGGAATCTTTGGAAAGCTCGGGGTCTTCTGATCGCGACCTGAAAACGGCAGATTTGACGCTGACGTGGAACATCTTGGATTTGGGCATGAGCTATGTGCGCGCCCAACAACAAGCGGATCGCATGTTGATCACGCAAGAGCGCCGCCGCACCGTGTTGCAAACCGTCATTCAAAACGTCCGTGTGGCCTATTGGAACGCGGTATCTGCCGAACGTTTGCTGCAAAAAATCGGTCCGCTGACCGCTAGGGTCAATCGCGCCTTGGACAATGCCCGCAAGGCACAACGCAACGGTTCCGAAGAACCGCTGTCGGCCCTGCGCTATCGCCGCGATTTGCTTGACGCACTTCGTCAGTTGAAGGTTTTGCGTCGTGAGTTGAACACGGCCAAATACAACTTGGCGGCTTTGATGAACTTAAAGGTCGGCACCAACTACAAGTTAGATGCCCGCGCTATTCCGACGGGTATACCGCCGTTGAAATTGGACGTTGAGACGCTGGAAAAAGCGGCTCTGCTGCATCGTCCGGAGCTGCGAGTAGAGGGCTATCAAGATCGCATCTCGCACAAAGACGTGCGATTGCAATACATGGATATGATCCCGGGGATCGAGGTCAACACGGCCTGGAACTTCGACAGCAACTCCTATGCGTGGGAACAAAATTGGTTCTCCTGGGGCTCGACCATTACGTCGAACTTGTTTGACGTGTTCACCGGTCCACAAAAAGTCGCGGTGGCGAAAGCCCGCACGGACGTGGTTAAGGTTCGTCGTATGGCGTTGAGCATGGCGGTGATGAGCCAGGTTCACGTGGCGGTGGCAGGGTATTCGCAAGCGGTGAGTGAATACAAAACCGCGAACGAGCTGAACGAAGTTGAACTGTCGATCTTCGACAAAACGCAATCGAACGTGCGTTCCGGTCAAGGTGGCGAGCGTACAACCATCAGCGCCGAGCTTGACGCCTTGCTGTCGGAGCTGCGCCGCGACATCGCGTTTGCAGAAATGCGCAACTCGGTGGGTCGGATTTATGTATCCGTCGGTGCCGACCCGCTGCCCGATGCGGTTGAGGCTCACGATTTGGGCACCTTGTCCAAAGCGCTGAAGGTTGTGAACGAGAAGTGGTTTACGGGCACGATCGAATTGCCCGTGGCCGAAGCCCAACCGGAGCCAGCGCCGCGCAAAGTGTCTGAGGTTGCGCCGGCAAAAACTCAGGTCAAAGCGCCCGTTCAAACCCAAGAGCAAGCCTCGCTAAACATCAAGGCTGCCGTGCCCGCTAAAGCACCGCTCAAAGCACCTGTTCAAACGCCCGCTAAAGCACCCGTGAAAACGCCCGTTGCTGTGAAGCCTGTGTCTAAACCGGTGGAGGTGGCCTATCGCGCCACGCCTAAGGGCACCAACCCGAACGCTGTCATCAACATGTACAGCAACTGGGACGGACTGGAGCTGCGTGCAAATGTGCAAAAGACCTCAGCTTCATCTGCCGACAGCGGTGTTCAAGAGCGGGGTTTGGCTGGATTTTTTGGAGAGTTGTTTTAACACCAATCGGTGAAAAAGCGGTGAGAAGACATGAATGCTGCTGTAAAACTGTTGATGGTGTTGTGTTGCATAGCGCCCCTGCCTTTGGGTTGGGGCGCTTTTGCGCAAGAGAGTGGCGGTTCTGCGTCGCCAAGCTTTGAGGCGCGAGCCCTCGTTCAATCTGTTGCGGAACTGGTCTTGAGCAGTGAAGTAAAGGGCCGCCTTGAAAAGGTTCCGTTTCGCGAAGGTGAAGCCTTCGCCCAAGGCGACACGCTGATCCGCTTCGATTGCCGCGCGTACGAAGCGGGTTTAAAAGTCGCGAAGGCCCAACTCAAAGCCGTACGGCTGACCTTGGATACGGTGCGCAAACGTGCTGAATTGGATTCCGTCGGGCCCTACGAAGTCGGAATCGCCGAAGCCGAATATGAAAAAGCCAAAGGCGAAGCCGACGGCGCGCAATTCCCGGTGGAACGCTGCCATATCCGCGCACCTTTTGACGGCCGTATTGTCGAACTGGCTGCGCACGAACATGAAGCCGTGAGTGTTGACCAGCCGATTATGAGCATCATTGATGACAAACGGTTAGAATTGAAAATCGTGGTGCCGTCATCTTGGTTGTCTTGGCTGGACATCAACGCGCCGTTTACCCTTTTGGTTGATGAAACCGGCACCGTCATCCCAGGTCGGGTTGCGCGCGTGGGCGCTTTGGTTGATGCGGTTGGTCAATCGGTTCCGCTTTACGGTGAGCTGGAAGACATCACTGCAAAGCTCATGGCCGGGATGAGCGGCACCGTAACGTTCCAAAGGCCCTAGGTCATGACGGTTCCTACAGGTCAAAACAATGCGTACGTTTCGTTTCTTCAATTGGAACAAGAAGCCCGCAACGCCCCGACGTTGGACGCTCTAGGTTACGTCTTTGCAAACCGCATTCGCGATCTTGTGCCCATTCGCCAAGCTGTGGTGTTCACCATGGCGACACGCACCGGACCCAAAGTTCAGACCATATCCGACGTGCCCACCCCCGATGCGAACGCGCCGATGGTCCGCTGGTTGCAATCCATGGCGGCCGATATGCAAGACGATCCAAAATATAACCGTTTGCATGTTGTGGATGTGAACAGTTGGGGTGCGGCGAAACGTGACGCTGCTTTGCACTGGCTGCCGAACAATATATTGTGGTGTCCCTTTTTGGCTGAAGAAGGCCACGTCAGTGGCGGCATGTTAATTGCTTCAGACCAGGCGTTGTCAGAAATCGAACGCTCGTTGATTGAAAACCTCATGGGCGCTTGGGCACACGCGTGGAACGCAAAGCTGGGAACATGGGGGCGGCGTCGGCGATTGCCCTTAGGGCGCACAACGCAGATTGTTGCAGCACTTGCCTTGGCGGTTCAATTTATCCCGGTCACGCAAACGGCCTTGGCCCCGGCAGAAGTGGTTGCCAAAGACCCGGTTTTGGTCGCAGCACCCATGAACGGTGTGGTGGAAACCGTTCACATCGAGCCCAACAGCCATGTCAAAAAAGGCGATTTGCTGTTCAGTTTTGACGACACGGAACTGTCCGGCCAGTTAGATGTTGCACAAGAAGAGTTGCTGGTTGCCCGCACCTCTCTGCGCACCGCACGCCAGGGCGCGTTCCGCAATGCGGAGCGTAACGCCGAGGTGGCGGTGTTGGAAACACAGGTGAAACTTAGCGAGGCTGAGCGCAACTTTATTCACGCCCAAGTGCAACGCAAAGACATTTACGCCGAACAAGGCGGTGTTGCGGTGTTCCGCGATGTGGCGGGCCTGGAAGGGCGGCCCGTGACCACGGGTGAGCGGGTGATGTTGATCGCTAAACCTCATGAGACCAAACTGCAAATCGAATTGCCCGTCGCTGACGCCGTCGTGTTGGAGACCGGGGCACCTGTCCGCCTGTTTTTAGACCGCGACCCTTTGATACCGGTTGACGCCGTGTTGGCGTACGCGGGGTATGAGGCCGAAGTCACGTCATCGGGGGTGTTGAGCTATCGTTTGGTTGCGACGTTTGCAGATGGCACGTCACCGCGTATCGGTTTGCGGGGCATGGCGAAGATAGAAGGCAAAAAGGTATTCTTGTTCTTCTACCTGTTCCGTCGCCCCTTGTCGGCTTTGCGTCAATGGCTGGGCGTTTAGGAGTGGGCCATGACCACACAAGCCTTGCCACACCTGCGCGACGACTTGGAACTGGTGCCGGGACCTAAGGCCCAAAACGGCGTACCAAGCTGGACCATTTACGATCCGCTGCGCAATCGCTATTACCGCATTGACCAGATGGCCTTTGGCATCTTGCGCCATTGGGGGCTTGGAGATGTGAACAAAATCACCCAAGCCGTTGAACAGACAGCTCGTCTGCGGCCCCAGCCCCAAGATTTCGAATGGTTGGTGCAATTTTTGCGCACCAACATGCTGATTAAGCGTTCTTCCAAAGCCAGCGTTGACGAAATTGAAGAGATCCGCAACGCCTCAAAACTGTCTTGGGGCAAATGGGCGGTTCACAACTATCTGTTTTTCCGCATTCCGCTGGTACGTCCTCAATCGTTTTTGCAGGCCACCCAGCGCGTTGCGTTTGCATTCATGGGGCGGACCGCCCTTTGGGTTTTTGCGGTTCTGCTGATGCTGGGCGGGTACTTCTTGGTTGGGCAGTGGGATGGGTTCTTCACGACCTTTTTACACTTCACCACCGCCGAGGGTCTGGTGTGGTATGGGTTCGCGTTGATCGCGGCCAAGATTGTTCACGAACTGGGGCATGCCTACACTGCGGTGCGCTATGGCTGTCGTGTGCCGACCATGGGCGTTGCATTTTTGGTGATGTGGCCGGTGCTCTACACCGACACGTCCGACGCTTGGCGGCTAACGGATAGAAAACAACGCCTCGCCATCGGTGCGGCCGGCATGATCGCCGAGCTGGGTTTGGCCGTGGTGGCGACGATGCTGTGGAGCTTCTTACCCGACGGGCCTATGCGCAGCGCGGCGTTTATTACGGCGACTTTGACATGGGTGATGACCCTTGGCGTGAACTTAAATCCGTTCATGCGTTTTGACGGCTATTACTTGTTGGCAGATTACCTCGATGTAGAAAACATGCAAAACCGCGCCTTTGCCTATGCCAAGTGGTGGATGCGCGAGCGTTTGTTTGCGTTTGGTGAAGCCCCGCCCGAACCGTTTGGGCAGAGGCTTGGCAACGGCCTGATTGCCTATGCGTTCGCGACGTGGGTGTATCGCTTTTTCTTGTTTTTGGGCATCGCTGTATTGGTCTATGCCTTTTTCTTCAAGATTTTGGGATTGATCCTATTCGCGGTTGAAATCCTGTGGTTTATCGTGCTGCCCATCACCAAAGAGATCGGGGAATGGAAAAAACGGCGCACCGCGTTGACGTGGAACGCCAACTTAGTGGTGATGGTCACGGTTATCGGTTTTGGCCTGTTGGCTTTGGTGGTGCCTTGGCAGACGACGGTCAGCGTGCCTGTGGTGTGGGAAGCACAAGACCGTTCGCTGGTCTTTGCTCCGGTCCCGGGCGAAGTGCGTTCTGTGAACGTTGAGCGCGGACAATCCGTCAAAGCGGGCGATGTGTTGATGGTCTTATCGGCCCCGGACTTGGATCACAATTTGGCTCAGGTTAAGCGCAACATCGCCCTGTTGGAATTGCAAGCCCGGCGTGAAGCTGCGGGTTTGGAAGACGCACAAAACATTCAAGTCATCCGCAGGCGTTTGGAGCAAGAACGCGCCGATCGGGCCGGGTTGTTGGAACAGCATGCGAAACTCAGCGTGCGCGCGCACATTGATGGTCAAGTTCGCGATGTGATCGAGGCTTTACGCCCAGGCCTCTGGGTAGACGCGCGTACACCGTTAGTGCAAATCGTTGGCGAGGCGGCGTCTCAGGTCACGGGTTTTGTCAGCGATGCAGACATCCGCGCCATCAGCGGAGGCGCAAACGCCATGTTTTACGCCGAGGACCCAACGCTGTCGCCGATTGCGCTCAAGGTGCGCACGGTGTCGGATGTGAACACGTCGCAATTGGATCTGAAATACCTGGCCTCAATCCACGGTGGAGAAATTGCTGTGGAAGCCAACACTCAACAACAGCTGATCCCTTTAAAGGGTATCTATCGGGTCAGCCTAGACTTGGCCAACCCTGCCCCCCCCCCCAGCATGGTGCTGCGCGGCACGGCACATATTGACGCTGTCTCCGAAAGCCTCTTGGTGCGCGCTGTGCGCCGCGTATGGGGCGTGCTCATTCGCGAAAGCGGATTTTAATCCGGGCCTTTAAAACAAAGGGATCAACAACAAGCGGAAACTCTTTTTGGGATCGCCCTGAAGCGTGTTTATAGTGTGGTGAGAAGCGAACCAAATAGGGCGTAAATATGCAATCAGAGGACCGCGCTTTTTGTGATGACCTACAAGCCGACAAGCCCACTGGGCTGAAGCTTTGGTGGGTGGCCGCTCGTCCAAAGACACTGGGTTTGGCCGTCAGTCCGGTTATTTTGGCGACGGCGCTGGCTTTGCAAAACTCTGGCGAGATCGAGCACCTTGAAATTCCCTTTATAATTCTCCTGTGCGCGGTTGCCATTCAGGTGGGGACCAATTTATTCAATGACGAAGCCGATCATGCGAACGGCACGGATAATGCCAAGCGTCTGGGTCCGCCCCGTGTTACGGCTTCGGGCTGGGCCTTACCTCATCAAGTGAGGATTGCGGGATTTCTGGCCTTTTTCATCGCCCTGTGTTGCGGCATGTATTTGGCCCAAACAGGGGGCTGGCCCATTGCATTTGGCGGTTTGGCAGCTTTGTTTGCGGGGTACTTCTATTCCCATGGCCCTGCGCCCATTGCCCATACCCCAATGGGTGAAGTTGCCGTCCTGCTCTCTTTCGGTTTTTTTGCCGTGGGCGGCACCGTGTTCTTATTGATTGGGCATGTTCCCACTTCCACTTACCTGTGGGGTGGGGTGCTGGGGCTCCCCGCAGCAGCCGTTCTTATGCTCAATAACATTCGGGATATGGAAAGCGATCGGCGAGCAGGGCGACGGACTTTGGCGATTTTGATCGGTGACACTGCAGCTAGGCGGTTGTATGCGGTTGTTATGCTGGCACCGTTTGTCTTAATTGTGGGAGGGGTCGCGGTGGAAATCATCGGTCCAGGCGCACTGTTTGGGTTTGGGGCTTTTTTCTTTACCCTGAAAACCATCCGTGCGGTTAGGCGTTTGCCCAGCGCACCCCAACTCAACCCTTTATTGGCGCGCACTGTTTTGGGCCAAATCCTACTTGCGCTGAGTTCAGCGCTAGGGGTGGTGTTGATGCCGCTTTAAGACTTATGATACAGGCTCCATGAGAGCAAAGCGGGTTAAACAGCACACGGATGGATATCCTTCTTCCCCTTGGTCTGGGTTTAATTATGTTCGCCATCGGGCTTGGCCTGACGGTGGCAGATTTTACCCGTATCGTTCGCCACCCCCGGGCAATCGTTGTTGGTTTGCTCAATCAAATTGTTTTGTTGCCGATGATCGGCTTGGCGGTGTTGGTTGGCTATGATGGCCGTGTTGAGTTTGCCGTGGGGGTTATGATCCTTGCGGCGTCACCGGGTGGCATCACATCTAATCTACTGACGATTTTAGCCGGGGGAAGCGCGGCCTTGTCCGTTTCCATGACAGCCATCACAAGCGTGTTGAGCGTGGTCACTGTGCCGTTGATATTGGGTTTGAGCCAAGTTGTGTTGTTAGGCGAAGGCCAAGACATTCACATGCCCATCGGACAGATTATGGGCTCCGTCATATTGGTGACAGCCGTACCGATTGGGCTGGGTATGGTGCTTTTCGCGCGTTGGCCGGACTTGGTTCAAGCCGTTCACATGCCTGCACGGCGAGCTGCAACGGGCATCTTTGCGATCATCGTCGTGAGTGCCTTTATTGGGCAAATGGATAACATCGTTCAACACTTTGCGGAGATCGGCCCACGCCTAATAGCCCTCAATATCGCGACCATGGGATTGGGTCTGTTCACGGCTTTGTCCCTTGGCTTAGGGCATGCGGATCGTGTCGCCATTGCGATGGAGTGCGGGTTGCAAAATGCAGCTTTGGCGATTTTTGTGGCTGTCACGGTGTTGGGAAATCCCGTATTGGTCGTTCCCGCAATTACCTATGCCTTAATTATGAGTGTAACGGCGGCGGGTTTGATTGCTTGGGTACGTCGCACCAAAAAAACAGTGGCGGCGGAGTAGGGGCCATGACACCCATTCACCTCCATCGCCGCGTTCCCTATCGTCCTGAACAGTTGTTTGAAGTCGCTGCCGATATCAAAGATTATCCGCGTTTCCTCAAAAACTGTGTGGCGACCAGAATTGTCAAACAGGACGGTGATGTGCTTTGGGTTGACAACGTGTTTCGCTGGGGACTTTTTCCGTTTCGGTTTCGCACCCGTGCCGTGCTGAACCAGCCTCATCGGATCGACATCGAAACCGTAGACGTTGAAACACCTTCATTTAGATTGTCTTGGGCCTTTTGGCCGAAGGGAGCCCTGACAGAGGTGCAATTCACGATGGCTGTGGATGTTGCCCTGCCGATCCTAGGGCACATGGTCTCTGATTCAGTGCGCACAGAAGCCGAAGTCATCGAAAAGGCATTTCTCAGGCAGGTTGAACAACGTTATAAAACTTAGATGCTGAAATTCATCATCGACTTTTGGTAGCGGGCATAGCGGAAGTCTTCACCTAAGATGTGGAAGGTGATCCAGGACATGAAGAAGCTTCTGAATTCGGCGTGAGAGATTCGTTCTCCGCCCAAAATGCGCGTCCGGATGGTTTCAATATCAGTGATCAAGCGCACGTGCAGACCACCGTGATGATCGAGTTGAGGGTAATGGATGCCCGACAAAAAGGTTTCTTCGTTTTCGAAGTGTTTTTCACTGGCCTCGATCAAGTCGCTGAGTGCTTGAACTTGAGCCTCCTGTCCGTCAGCGCCCAAGTTGAGGTTTTCCATGACCTTGTCAGCTAAGTGGAAAAGGTTTTTGTGTTGGCTATCCATCTCTTTGATGTCGAGCAGATAATCGTCGCCCCATTCAAACGTATGACCGAGCTGATCGGTGTGGATAACCAGATCATGTATGCGCCGTTTATAGATGTTGAGTAGCTTCCAGCGAACCACCGGGATTGCGGACAGCTGGTCAGTCGACAGGCACAAAACATCCACATCTCCATCTGCAACGGCTTGATAGACCGGGCGCACGCCAAATAAGATAAAGGTCTCGCCCACACAGTCTCCGGCTTCGGCAATGCCTTGTTCTCGTCCGTTGACAACCAACTTCAAACACCCACTGCGGATCAGATAAAGATTATCTCCGCGATCCCAATTCAGGCTCTCGCCATTGGAAACCTTCAGCTCGGACGCTTCACTCACCAACCCAGCTAAGGTATGGCGGGAGATGTTGTCATTGAAGATGTGATTGCGCTCCATGAACAAGCGCATTGGCAACAAAGCTGGATCACCCAGATGCAGGTAGCCTTGATCAAACAGGTTCGCAAACGGGGCGCGCGGTAGGTAAATGGCCGTGACAAAACTGGTTGAGCGATATGTTGTGTTTAGGGGCTCTTGGTTCAAAAACGAATCTTGGCCGATGATATAGCCCGCCGACAGTTGTGCTGGTTGGCTGCCGTCATTGGCAAGACGTTCGACTTGGCCTGAGATCAACAAAATCGGCGCTTCACAAATGGTGCCTTCTTTCACCAAGAAGGTCTCGGGGTTGAACTGAACCACTTTGCCGTTCATCAAAGATTGGAGGTTGTGGGATTCCAACTTCGGGAAATAGAGCCGCAAATGGCGCGCCGTATTCTGATAGATATATTCCTGGCTGCCGACGATCAGGTTGTCCAATGTGCCAAATGGTGCGCCCTCACCGATGTTGCGTTCTTTTTCCGTGAGCGGTGATGCGCGGTGTGCCAAGACGATTTTGGGGGAGCGGTCATTGATGAAGTCATCGGCTTCGCCATGGATCATGCCGCCGCCGATATCGATCTTTTTGATGCTCGCCGTTTCTTCATAGGTTTCTTTCACACGGTCAAACATCTCTTGCGAAATGCCCGGTGCGTCGTCGTCTTCGGTGACGAAACTTTGCAAGACTTTATAGGATGTCGTGTCCGCCAAGTGTGCGTATGTTTTATAGCCCTCGCTGTCCATGGCGCGGAACAACAGGCATGTGTTTTCGACCGGGTGCGGGGAAAATACGGGCTTTACTTCTAGCCCGCGTACCGGGTTCCATTCACCTTGTGCCAAATCGACGAATTCAAAAAAATGGTCGAACTCGGACTCATCCATGCTCATCAAAGCCGATAGTTTTTTCAACGCCGATGCGCGCACCAACGTGGTGGATAAAAATTTGATCGGCTTTTCGGTGCGCATCAACGTTGTGATGCCGCAAAAATGATCGTCGTGTGCGTGGGTGAGGAACAGGCCTTCGACTTCGGGAATGCCGATGCCCAAAGATTTGAGCGTGTTTTCTATATTGGGCCCGGCATCGACTAAATAGATGCGTCCTTGGTACATGACGATAGACGACATGGTCGGGCGGTTGACATCCCAACCATCGCCATCGCCGGAATGGATGACGGTAAAATATTCGCGCTCCAGAGCATGAAAGCCTAAGTTATAGGGCGGTTCATAGCGCGTGCCGGGGGCAAGGTTTAGGTCAACCTCAACCGTCTCACCTGCATAAGAAATCTCGAAGACATTGGATTCGACGCGTTGGATGTACACGGTGTTGCGCACATGGGCGATGTCATCTTCAACGACGCAGATGTCCAATATTTCGCGTGGTGATTTGATGGCCCCGAACGCAAACTTCAACTTCAAACGCATGAGGTCTTTGGCTTCGCTGGGGCTGGCCCCGGCAGAGATCAACTCCTCTTCACTGATGAGGCCATAGTTGCCGCGAAAGATATAGTCGACCTGGGCACGAGTCTGGACCTCGGACCCGATCAACATCGGTTTCACGCCCCGGTTGCCCGGGTGGCCGGGAATGATCATGCCTTGGCGATAGAGCATTTGTAGGACCGGGAATTCGGCCAAGTTGCTAAACCGCCCATTTTGCGTCGCCGTGTCGGACAGCAAAATGGCGTTCGGGCCGGTCTCGTAAACGACCTCGTTTTCTTCGATCGAATTGATAAAACCGCGCCGGATGAGGTGCTTTACACTATCTTCGGGAGAGCCACACAAGATCCGCACGTCGGCCTGTGGGATTTCAACCCAGAAGATTCCGTTATCAACAACGGACTTTCGAATGTTGAGCATATTTTTTGCCCTACTGGATGCACATCTGTTTTAGGCTTTGTTTGTTGTTTTTTTGTCTGTCTAATTCAGCATACCATTCGATCCCCTTCACGGCAAATGCAGGGGCGGAAAATAAAAAGGGCCCCTTCATATAAGGGGCCCTTTTCTATTGGTTCAGGGGAAGATGAGGGGGGAGTGTGCCTGTGCGTTATGGCACGAAGGTTCATCTAACCCACTTCACCAAAAGCGGGGAATGTTTCCAAGATCCAGTTTGAGACTTCGGCTAAGGAACCTGTGAATATGGCGATGCCGGTGACGATGAGGAGCACGCCGATGGACAGTT